>NZ_JBFUIT010000119.1:0-11140 GCF_056401735.1 Luteibacter sp. P4_D7_3 | reverse complement strand
CCCCCCCCCCCCCCCCCCCCCCCCCCCCCCCCCCCCCCCCCCCCCCCCCCCCCCCCCCCCCCCCCCGACACCGGACGTTGAGGTTGCGCGCGGCAAATGCGCAACGCCGCTTCGTCGCTGTGCGTCGCACGACTGCCTCAACGCGCCAACCCGCCTTCGTAGGAGCCGCTTCAGCGGCGAACCCTCGGGCTATCGGGTTTGCGAACGAGGCCTTGTGGTGATCGGGCGAGCGGTTGAACGCCCGCACGATGCGATGCAATGCCTCATTCGCAACGACGACCTCTGAGGGTTCGCCGATGAATCGGCTCCTACAAGAGCGGCACGAGCTCGCGCAGCGAGCTATCCGATTCGATGGCGCTCGCGATCGAGCGCGACAACCACGTCGGCCTTTGCCGGCAGCGTGGCGAGTGCATGTCGGCTGAGTCGCTCGTAATGCTGGAGGAAGCGCGTCATCTCTTCCTCGTCCATCGCGCGCGGTTCGCCGCGGGCGCGTAGCGACCATTCGGCTTCGTCGCGCCAGCGGGCCACGATGTCCCACGAAGGGGCGTGCAACAGGACGAGGGCATCGAGGCGGCGCCATACGGTGAGGTAGTCGGCGAGCTTCGTGTTCACCCACCGACGCCAGACGCCGTCGGGATCCTCCCCGGCCTCCAGCGCATTGATCGACGGGACCAGATCGGCTTCCGCCTGCGGCTCGAGGCCGAGACACCAGCCTTCGAGGATGACCAGCATCGGGGGCTGCGGGACCTCGGGCCATAGCGACATCGCGTAGCGGTCGTCCTGACCCTTGTCGAAACGCGGGATTGAAACGGGTCGCTCGGGAGCGGCTTTCTCCAGGGCGTCGAGCGTCGAAGCGAGCAGGGTGAGGTCGTGGGTTCCGGGAACGCCGCGTGTGCGCAGTAGCGGATGGACCTGACGTCCCAACGTCTCGCGCTCGGCGCGGGTCAGGTAGACATCGTCCAGTGAAAGGCTCACGGCCGACCAGCCCCGCTCCCGTGCGGCTTCGATCAGCGAGGCCGCGAGCGTGCTCTTGCCGCTGCCCTGCAGGCCGGAAATGCCGAGGATGAACGGTGACGAGGCGTGCGCGATCGACGCGGCGAAACGCCCCAGGACCCGCTCGGCGAGCGTGATAGCATCGGCTGATTCCATACCGGCAAGCATAGCCTACCCATGCTGACTCCCGAGATCCTCGACACTTTCCGCGGCCTGCTGAACGAAGCGAAGGCCAGCGGCGATCGTGAACCCACCGCCATGAACCTCGCCACGGTGGACGGCACCGGCCGCGTGCATTCACGCATCGTGCTGCTGAAGCAGATCGATGAGAACGGCTTGGGCTTCTTCACCAACTACGAGAGTGCGAAGGCCGGTGAGATGGCCGCGCACGACCAGGTAGCGGTGTGCTTCCACTGGAAGCAGATCCGCGAAGGCATCCAGGTGCGCTTCGAAGGGCGCGTGAGCAAGGCGAGTGCCGCCGAATCGGACGCCTATTTCGTTCGCCGCCAGCGTGGCAGCCAGATCGGTGCCTGGGCGTCGAAGCAGAGTCAGGAACTGCCGGACAGGCAGACCTTTGAAGACCGCGTGGCACATTTCGAGAAAGAGTTCGAAGGCCGCGACGTGCCGCGTCCTCCGCATTGGGGTGGCTACCTTCTCAAGCCGGACCGCGTCGAGTTCTGGTACGGCGCCGAGTTCCGCCTGCACGAACGTATCGTGCACGCGGAACACGGTACAAGCTGGACGAGCCGCCTGCTTTATCCCTGATCCGGAGTTTGCGATGAGCCGCGCCCAGCCCGTACAGCACATCGCGCAGACCACGTTCACCGTGCACACGCGAGGGCGGTCGCTCATCGAGATCACCGACCGGATCGCCGACGCCGTCTCGGCCAGTGGTGTCACGACCGGCATTGCGCACGTGTTCGTCCAGCACACCAGTGCCTCGCTGCTCATCGGCGAGAATGCCGATCCGACGGTGGTGGCCGACCTTGAGCGTTTCTTCGCGCGACTGGTGCCCGATGGCGATCCGCTATTTCGCCATCAGGACGAAGGCCCCGACGATATGCCCGCGCACGTGCGTGCCGTGCTTACCGGTGTGTCGCTTTCCGTACCGGTGCACGGTGGACGCCCCTTGCTGGGTACCTGGCAGGGTGTGTTCCTCTACGAACATCGTCACGAAGCCCACCAGCGCAAGATCACGGTGACGATATCGGGCCACTGAGAAGGTTGCCACGGCCGGTCAACGAGAGAACCCGCTCGCCACGCCGGCGGCAGACCACCGGGGGTGGTGGTGGCCATGTTCCGTGTTCCGCCGGGCGTGGCGAACGGGAAAAGGATGTCGGTGTCCATGCTCGCGCGTCGATCACCGCCATGCGACCGTAGATTTACGGAGTGTCCTGGCAGCCGATGCGCACCGAGCCCGACACGTACGCGTCGCCACGGAGCGCTGCGTGCACGGCGTCGAGCAGGTCCTCACCGGCCGATGCCTTGACCACGTAACCGCTGCCGAGGGAAAGCGCACGGCGCGCCACGCCGGCGCCGTCGTGGCAGCTGACGAAAACCACGGGTAGGCCGGGGCAGCTGAGGGCGAGTCGGCGCGCCGCTTCCAGTCCGTCCATCTCCGGCATGGCGATGTCGGTAACGACGACGTCCGGCTTCAGAATTTCGACCAGCGACACGAGCGAGACGCCGTTACTGACGACGCCGATGACGTCGAAGTCTTCTCGCAACAAGCGTTCGATCTCCCGTGCGGTCTGCGGATGGTCGTCCGCGAGAACCACACTGGCCCGGAAAGGCATGAAGCGTAACTCGTCCATGAATCCAATTCTCCACTTCGCAGCCGGCGCGGAATAGCGTAAAGCTACGCGATTGCTTCTGCGTATATCTACTTCCGTGTTTTTCCGGTCAGAACAGCAGACCGAGGTCCTCCGAGCGCCGCACCAGTTCGAGCGTGCTGTGCACATCCAGGATCTGCATGATGGTGTATTTGTGCGCTTCCACCGTGCGTACCGAGAGCCCCAGCTGTGCCGCGATCTGCTTGGAGCGCAGGCCGGATCCGACCAGGCGCAGCACTTCGCGCTGCTTCGGTGTGAGTTCGTGAAGGTCGGCCATGCGGCCACGCAGGTAACGAGCGCCCAGCGAGGGCGTGACGTAGGTGCCGCCGGCAAGCACCTGGTGCAGTGCACTGAGCAACTCGTCGCCGGCGGATAACTTGAGCACGTAGCCGTTGGCGCCGGAGCGCATCGCGGAGGCGGCCAGCGCGGGTTCGGCATGCATGGTCAGGAAGACGAACGGGGTGCTGTCGCCGCGGCCGCGAAGCGTCTTCAGGACTTCCAGGCCGTTGCCGCCGGGCATGTTGATATCCGAGAGGATCAGATCCGGACTCTCGCGCTCGATGACATCCAGCAGGCTGCGGCCGTCCTGGGCGAGGGCGACCAGTTCGAAGTCGTCGTCGAGAAGGCGCTCGATGCCCTCGGCGACCATGCGGTGGTCATCCGCAAACACGATGCGCGGAAGCGCCTCGCAATTCAGTTCGTCTCCAGCGGAATGCGCAGACATAGATCCACTCCCTTTCCCGGTGCGGTACGCAATTCGAAGCTGCCCCCCAGCAACTTCGCTCGTTCGTTCATGCTGATCAAACCGATACCCGGTCCCGCCGAAGGCAACTCATCGGGATCGATCCCCTTGCCGTCGTCGAAGATCCATAGCGACGCGAGGTCGCTGGTCACCGACGCCTTGATGGTCACCTGGCTGGCTTGCGCGTGACGGAGCGCATTCGCCAAGGCTTCCTGGGTGACACGATAAAAGCACAGGGCGATGTCCGCGGAGAGCACATCGATGGCCCGGTCGGCGATGAAAACCACATGCGGCGCGCGTGGGCGGCGCGACGTATGGCACAGCGCCTCGAGCGAGTCCCGCAGGCCGGCGTGATGCAGGCAGCTTGGGTGAAGTTCGTGTGAGAGCTGGCGGACATCTTCGGACAGAGCGATGACTTGGTGCTGGATGTGCGTCACGTCGGCCTGGGCCGAAGGAGGGACGCGCCGCCGCAGTGCACTGAGACCGATCGAGGTGGCCGCGAGCCGCTGGTTGACGTCGTCGTGCAGGTCGCGCGCCAGTCGCGCGCGCTCCTGTTCCTGGGTGGCGATGATTCGCCCGGTCACCTCGCGCAGTTCGTCATGCGCGAAGGCCAGGGCGCGACGGCTGGCGAAGCGTTGCTCGACGACCACGGCGAGCGTCAGTGCGGAGAGGGATGCGGTGAGCGTCCACAGCTGCAAGGCGAGCGTGGTGTCCTGCGGCGTGGAGGCCACGAATGGCCCATGTCCGCTGACGCTCAGGTGCCCCGCCATGATCACGATGATGAAAACGGCGATGGAGCTGCCGGTCATCTGCGCCCTGATGATTGCGGCGATGATGATCGGCGCGGGGGCGAGGCAGAGCACGGGTACCAGCTCCGGGTGGCCACCGTAGCCGTGCCAGATGACCCCCAGCAGAGCGATCGAAACGGTCATGAGCAGGTAAAAGTCCGGGGTGAGCCGGGGCTCATGGCGTACGGCGGCATCGGGGCTCCGAACGCTGATCCATACGGGTACATAGAGCACGTAGCCGAGCGAGTGGGCCAGGGCGATGTTCGGCCAGTCGCTGAGGATCGAGCCGTGAAACGACGTGTAGCGGCTGGCGTGTTCGATCAGCGTGGCGCAGGCGGCCGGCAGGGCGATCACCGCCACGGCGGCGAATGCATAGAGTCTTGTGAAGTCTTCCAATGGCGGCAAACGGGACGGGACGCGCTGGAGCACCCACGCCGCTACCGGGGTGAGGAGTACCGCCGGCGAAACCACCAGGGCCGTATCCATCAGCGGCAGACCGAAGCTCACGCCGGTCACGACGAGTCCGAGCAGCGCCGCCCCCATAAGGGCGGCCCACAGGTTTCGCGGTGTCGCGAGCAAGGCCCCCAGGAGCACCGCGCCGGGGAACCAAACGATGTGCGTGCCACCCTGGTGGCTCCACAGGGCGGCGGACAGCAACTGGGCGGCCATGACGCCCGCAAAAACGCCCCCGCACCAACGGGTCACGCTATGCGTCGACGGCAAGGTCTTCGTCATCGGCTCTCCCACCGCCCCGTGAAACGGCCCCAACCAGCTGTCGTAACATGCCTGGGTGGCCCCCACCACACCCCATGCCGACTATACCCGTGCGGCGGCCGAAGGGTGTCGATGCGGCCGGACGTCATGCGGACGACCCGGTGGAAGAACCCCTGTGGCGGAAAGATGCCGATTATCGCCATCCGCGGAAGATCGAGGTGAGGCCGGTAGTTTTACCTACGCGGGCAGGGTGAAAGTTCGCTTATCGCTCGGGCGCGCACGCCGCACTCTACATGTCACTGTCACCGATGTCGGATCGTGACCATGGATCGTCGAATCGTCCCCGTCCTGATCGCCGCGGCGCCCAGCCTGAAAGGCTCGGTGAGCTACGCGACGTCACCCTCCGCCGGGTGCTCCCGAACATGACTTTCGCGCTCTGACGGCGATGCATGAGCCCGTCGAAGATTTCCCCATAGCGGTCGATGTCGTTGTCGCCGATCACCATCGCGTGGTCGCGGAAGGCGTTGCCGCGTTGCTCACGCCGCATGTTCGATCCGTTGTGTTGGTGTACTCGGCGGTCGCGCTGCTTGAACGTGTCGGGCCCGGCATGCTGGTGGTCGGTGACATCGACCTGCCCGATATGCCCGGCCTTGAGCCGGTGCGTCGAATTGCCGAGCGTCGGAACGGTAGTCGGTTCATCGTGCTATCCGGCCATGACGAGCCCCTGATTGTGCAGGATGCGATGCAGTCGGGCGCCTGGGCGTACGTGCTCAAGCAGTCGCCACGCAATGAGCTTCTGGATGCCATGACGGAAGTGCTTGACGGTCGGCGCTATGTCAGTCCCGGACTGATGGCCGCCCTGGTCATCGCGCCGCCTTCGGTCCATCGGYTGACGCGTCGCCAGCGCGAGGTGCTTGAGCGGATGGCGCGGGGGCTGCGTGCCAGTGACATCGCCCTCGAGCTCGGCATCTCGGTGCGTACGGTGGAGAGCCACCGGCAGTCCCTACTGGACCTGTTCAACGTGCACAGCGGCGTGGCCCTCGTGCGCGAGGCCATTCGCATAGGCCTCATTCGCGAGCCTGGCGGTCCGTATACCGCCCCACATGGCGAGGGAACGCTCTAGCTATTTTGGTACTACCTGCCCGCCCACCCGTGAATAATCCGCCGCAACTCCCCCAGCCCGTCCGTCAGCGCAGCGGGCCCCGGCTGCAAAATCAGCGGCGACTTGATCTCATACAGTTGCCCATCCCGAATCGCCGGCACATTCTCCCAGCCCGGCCTCACGGCAACCTGCTCGGGCCGAAAACGCTTCCCACACCAGGAGCCAATGATKATGTCCGGCGCCGTATCGATGACTTCCTGCGCGTCGGCAATGATCCGGTTCTTCGCCAGCGACTCCACGGCGCGGCCCGGCAGCACATCGTCACCACCGGCGATACCGACCAGCTCGGATACCCAGCGGATGCCCGAGATCATCGGCTCATCCCATTCCTCGAAATACACGCGTGGCCGGCGGGGCAGGCGCGCCGACGCTTCGCGCGTTTCATCGAGCCCGCGTTCGAACGTCGCCGCGAGCTTTTCGGCTTTATCCGCAACGCCGACAATCGCGCCAAGCCGACGGATGTATTCGAGGATGCCTTCAACGCTGCGGTGGTTGGAGATCCACACTTCCACGCCGGCCTTGATCAGCGCCTGCGCGATGTCGGCCTGGATGTCCGAGAAGCCGATGGCGAGGTCGGGCTTAAGCGCGAGGATCTTGTCGACCTTGGCACTGGTGAACGCGCTGACCTTCGGCTTGTCCCGGCGCGCTTCGGTGGGGCGCACGGTGAAACCGCTGATTCCTACGATGCGGTCCTGCTCTCCGAGGAGGTAGAGGGTTTCGGTCGGTTCTTCGGTGAGGCAGACGATGCGGCGCGGGCCCATGTTGGTTCCGGTGCTGATGTAAACGCCGATTGTGACGGCTCAAGGCATCTCAATCCAACGCCCATGCCGCCGAATCTCCAACGGCCGGAACCGCCGCTTGTAATCCATCTTCGGATGCCCGGCGATCCAGAACCCCAGATACACATACGGAATGCCACGCCGCTTCGCCAGCTCGACCTGCTGGAGGATGCCGAAGGTGCCAAGCCCGCGCGCTTCTTCTTCAGGATCGAAGAACGTATAGACGGCCGAAACGCCGGCGAGCGCGATGTCGGTCACGGCGACGCCGAGCAGGCGCTCGCCGAGGTAGTACTCGAGGAAGAGGGTAGGGCTCCACGGTGCAGCCAGGAACCGCTGGAAATCCTCTTCGTCGGCACCGTCCATGCCGCCGCCGCTGTGACGTGCCTGCAGGTAGCGTTCGTACAGTTCATGCCGCTCGGCGGTAAACCCCGGGAGGCCTTCGCGGATGGTCAGGTCGGCGTTGCGCTTGAGGCAGCGCTTCTGGGCGCGGTCCGGCGTGAATCGCTCGACGTCGATGCGGCAGGGCACGCAGGCCTGGCAGGCGGTGCACTGGGGCAGGTAGAGGTGGCCGCCGGCACGGCGGAWGCCTTTGGCGAGCGCCGGGCCGTAGAGTTTGTCGAGGTTGGGCGCGCCCGGGTCGACCACGAGATTTTGCGCCGTCCGCTCGGCGAAATAGCCGCAGGTGTGCGGCAGGGTCTGGAAGAGGCGGACGCGGTCGGTCATGGGGATGTTATAGCGCTAAGGCCGGCTGGCGTCATCGCGGAATGGGTTTTGCGGGATCGCCCCGTAGGAGCCGATTCATCGGCGATGGGTGGTGGCGGTAGTCTGGCCCGCTGGCGCGGGATCGCCGATGAATCGGCTCCTACAGGGGCGCGGTTCAAGGTCCGAAGGGGCGGGGGTCAGGGGCCGAAATGGAAGACTGACATCCAATGCGTGATAGCGCCGGCGGGGTCTGCCACCGGCTCCAGCTCGACGCGGCTTTTGAGTAGCGAGCCGTCGGAATGGCGCAGGGGTACGACCACCGAGTCGGCGCTTTCGCCGAGCAGGGCGGACATCGGCAATCCGGTGACACTCTCGGCGCTGCGGCGGGTCTTGTGCACGAAAGCATCGTTGACGAAGACCACGGCGCACTCGCGCCAGTCGTCCTGTGAGGCATCGGTGATGACGATCGGGTCGGGCAGGCGAGCCAGCGAGGCGCGCATCAACGCGAAGCTCTGCTGGAAGTGCTTACGCTCCATCATCTCGATCAGTACGCGCAGGCCCCGCGCGGATTCCAGGTGAAGCCGCGACCACGGCCGCGAGCGACCGCGCACGTTCTCCTGCCAGGTCGCGAAACTCTGCCGTGGCGACAGTCGGGCGCCGGGGTAGTTCTCCAGCTTGGCAAGGCCAGGGTTGCCGGCCCAGCGCACGTTGCGCACCTGCTCGGCGCGCGTCCAGACAACCGCGTTGTGGGCATCCGACTGCAACGGCATGAAGATGAGGCCCGCCACCAGGCTGGCGACGGTGGGGTCCGCCAGCTCCGGATAACGTGCGCCGATCTCGTCGGTATGCAGGACGCCGGTGATCCCGTCGACGTCCTCGGCGACGCCTCTGCCGACGAAGTCGCGAATGCGCAGCAAAGCCGCTTCATCCGGCAACTGGCCGTGACGCATCATGCGGTTGCCCGCGAAGATGGCGATGCCATCGGCGTCGACCACTTCGAGCAGTTCAGGCGCGAGCGACGCCAGCAGTTCCGGATCGATACGATCGCTCTCGTTGAACGCGGTAATCAGCTTTTCGCGGACGGTGAGCAGGACGCTTTCGCTTTCGATCTTCGCCAGTTCCTCGATCGCCGACACGCGCGAGGCAAACGCGCGTGCCACCGCGTCGGTCACTTCACGCATGCGGTGATCGGCGAAAAGCGGGCTGTAGTGGTGACAGGAGATCAGGCCCCACAGCTTGCCGTTGGTGATGATCGACGCCACGAGCGTACCGGTGACCCCCATGTTGCCGAGGTATTCGAGATGCACCGGCGACACGCTGCGCAGTGAGACATCGCTGAGGTCGGTGGCGGCCGCGGTCTCCGGATCGTAGGCCGGAAGGATGTGCGCGGGGACATAGCGGCAATCGCTGATCTGACGCACGCGGTTGCGCAGGTAGAGTGCCCGCGCCTGCGCGGGGATATCCGTGGCGGGGTAGTGCAGGCCGAGGTAGGCCTCGAGGTCTTCCTTGCGCGCTTCGGCCACGACTTCGCCGTGCCAGTCGTGATCGAAGCGATAGACCATGACGCGGTCGTAGCCAAGCAGGTTGCGTACGGTGCGTGCGACGCGCGCGGCGGCGCGCTCCACGGTGGCGTCGAGCTCCAGCTTGTGCGTGAGGTCGTAGCCCACGCGGAACGGTTCGTCTTCGAAGGCACGCTCGCGCGGCTCGATCTCGATCATCCAGCGCGTGTCGTAGGCGTGCACCGAGGCGTACCACGCGGCCGGTATCGTTGCGTTGGGGAAAGCCACGGGCACCCACGCGCTATGGGCCGGGCGTTCGTCATCCTCGAACAGATCTGCCGGAAGCGATATGACTTCGTCCAGCGGAGCGTCCAGTACGGTTGCCGGTTCGACCCCGAGTACACGGGCTGCGTTCTCGCTCACCTGCAGGATGGTCCGTGTGCGCGCGTCCACCACGACCAGGACGCCGTGAGGCTGGATCGATCCGGGAATATGGATGGGTTCGCGGTCGCAGGCGGTCAGATCGGGCAGGTCAGTCATGGGCGGCAGGATCCTTCAGCGTCTGTTGAAAGCGCGCGAACATGCGCTGCGCGGCGTCGATGGCGGCGTCCTGGGAGGCCTCGTCGGGGAGTGCGTGGTCGAGGAGGGACTGGAAGCGTCGCCAGCTGGCCGGGGCGTTTTCACCGACGGCATAGAAGGTGTGCGATAGCTGGGGGTAGAGCTCGCGAAGGCGGCGGACGATCACACGGCCGCCGAGAGCGGAGCCTTCGATGACGTAGAGTTCGCCCCAGTGGGCGGCGTGGTCATGCACCGCACCCCGTTCGGTGGCCGCAAGGCCGCGCTCGGTAGGAGCCGATTTATCGGCGATAGGCGTCGCAGCGGGGTAGGTGGCGTTATCGCGCGCCGTATCGCCGATGAATCGGCTCCTACACAGATCCGCTTCGATCAACGAAGCGCGCGACACGTACCGCCACTCTTCCAGCCTGGCCAGCCAACCGCTTCGCTCGGCTTCCCAGGCACGGAACAGCGTCAGCTGCGCCCGCAACAGCCCGGCATAACCGGCCTCATCCAGATCGCCGGCGAGCAACAGGCGCATGCCGGCCGTCGCTTCGGCCGCCTCATGGGCATCGCGGGTCGCTTCACGGAGGAGAAGATGGGCGGGCGTCGAACCGACGACTCCGGCCATTCAGAGCACCTGGACAGCCTTGAGCACCACGACCACCACCACGCCGGCGACGATCGCCAACGCCATCAGGCGCACGCGCGAGGCGGTGCGCTGGGGCTTCGGGCGCAGGTCCGGCGAGCGGTGCATCTGCAGTTCTTCCTGGAAACGCACGACCGGCTCGATGCCGATGTCCTTCAGCAAGGCACGGGCCTTGGGGAAATCGTCGGCGCTCTTGACCCATACCTGCGGCCACGAATCGCGGTCGTTATTGCGCTGCGAATAGCTGAAGCGCTGGTAGGTCGGACGATTCCAGGTCGACCGGTTGGTGACGGTCGTCTCGATGTCGTGCTCGGTAAGGAGCGACACGATCCGGTCGATATTTTCCGGGCGGGGTGAGGTATAGAGTTGGCGCATACCCCGATTCTACGGGATTTGCGCCGGAGCCAGCAGGCCCTTCACATCCTCGATATGACCATCGTTGGCCTCCGCCGGCAGGCGCAGCACGCTCATGATCAGCGGATACACGTCCACATTGGGGAACGGCGCAACGATCACGCCGTGGGCAAAGGCCGGCCCGCGCGCGATGAACAGGGCACGCATGGTCGGGTCCAGGTTGTCGTAGCCGTGCTCGCCCAGCGACATCGGATCCTTGCGTTTGGCCAGTGCCTCGCGGCTGATGATCGACCAGCCCGTCTCGGCCAGGCATTCGATGGCGGGTACGCGGGCGTGGGTGCCGTAATCGAGGCGCTTGGGCAGGTCCTGCT
>NZ_JBFUIT010000118.1:0-11155 GCF_056401735.1 Luteibacter sp. P4_D7_3 | reverse complement strand
GAGGTGTTCCTTTGAGGATCAGGGGCAGCCCGGCAGCGACGAAGACCACGCGGTCGCATCGTTGCCCCAGGGCCTGGTGAAGGCGGCCGGCTTCGTCGACGAAACGGCGGGTGAGCTCGCCCATAGGGGTGATGCCGAGACCGACCTCATTGCTTACGAAGGCAACGTTGCCGGGCAAGGTGGACAGGATGTCGAGGAAGGCGTCGCGCTCGTGCTCGAAGTGCGCGCCCTCGTCGATACCGAGCAGGTTCGATAGCCAGAGCGTCAGGCAATCGACCAGCAGAAAGCGGTCGGAGCGGGCGTGCTCGCGGAGTACGGCAGCCAGGGCCACGGGTTCTTCGAATGACTTCCATGTGGCCGGGCGGCGCGACCGATGGTGGGCGATCCGGTCGGCCATTTCGCCGTCCAGTGCCTGTGCGGTCGCCACGTAGAAGACATCTAAGGCACTTTCCGTGGCGAGGCGTTCCGCGAACGCGCTCTTGCCCGAGCGTGCGCCGCCGAGAATCAGTGTCAGCATGCTGGCAGTCCGAAGAAGCGTTCCAGAGCGGCGGTGTCCATGTGTGCATCGATGACCGCGGCGAGGCGTTCCAATGTCGCCTCACGCAGGGCGTGGATGTCGAGCTGCTTAGGCGCTGCGAGACCGGCATTGCCGAGCCAGGCGGCCAATGCCTCAGGATGGTCGAAGACGCCATGCAGATACGTGCCGATGATGCGGCCGTCGTCCGACCGCGCGCCGTCGCCTCGTCCGTCGTCGAGCCGCACCGCCGGACGGGACATCCCCGCACCTTCGCTCACTCCGCAATGAATCTCGTAGCCCGTCACGGGGGTGTCGCCGTCGGCCAGCCAAGCATGCACATTGCGCAGCTGCTTCATCGGCGCCAGCGTCGTTTCCAGGTCGAGCAGACCCAGCCCCTCGCTGGAACCGGCAGGACCTTCGAGGCCGGCGGGATCGTGCACGGCCTTGCCGAGCATCTGCATGCCGCCGCAGATGCCGATGACTCTGCCGCCATAACGCACGTGACGCAGAATGGCCGTGTCCCACCCCTGCGTGCGCAACCAGGCGAGATCCGCGCGGGTCGACTTCGACCCGGGCAGCACGACGAGGTCGCACGGAGGGAAGATTTCACCCGGGCCAACGAAGACGCATTCGACGTCGGGATGCGCACGCAGTACGTCGAAGTCCGTGTGGTTGCTGATGCGCGGCAGCGCAGGCACGGCAATACGCAGGCGCGCGTGAGGCTTTATCGCAGGTCCGCGCGGAAGCGCATCCTCGGCTTCGAGTACCAGGTCGTGCAGATACGGCAGGACCCCGAGCACGGGCTTGCCGGTCTCGCGCTCGAGCCAGTCCAGGCCGGGCTGCAAGAGGGCGATGTCGCCCCGGAACCGATTGATGACAAAGCCCGCGATCCGGTGGCGTTCGCTTTCCGACAGTAAGGCCAGGGTGCCGACGAGGTGGGCGAACACACCGCCGCGATCGATATCCGCAACCAGGATGACCGGGCAGTCCACGGCTTCCGCATAACCCATATTGGCGATATCACTGTCCCGCAGGTTGATCTCGGCCGGACTGCCGGCACCCTCGACCACCACGGCGTCATACGTCGCCACGAGCCGTCCATGGGAGGCCAGCACCGCGGTCATGGCGACGCGCTTATAAGCGTGGTAACCCACCGCATCCATGTTGCCCACCGGGTGCCCGTGCACGATCACCTGCGCCCCGGTATCACTGTTCGGTTTCAACAGCACCGGATTGAAGTCGGTATGCGGCGCCACCCCGGCTGCCTGGGCCTGTACCGCCTGCGCACGACCAATCTCGCCGCCATCCACCGTCACCGCGGAATTGAGCGCCATGTTCTGCGGCTTGAACGGTGCCACCGCCACGCCACGATGGCGTAGCCAGCGGCACAACGCCGCAACGACCGTGCTTTTGCCGGCGTCGGAGGTGCAGCCCTGCACCATGAGGACACGGGCGTTCATGCGATGGCCTCGGATAGCGCCTGACCCAATACCACGAAGGAAGCCTCGTCGGCCGGGAGGCCGAAGCGTAGTGCCTGAGGGTTGTCGAAGTGACGGACGAGGATGCCGCGTTGCGCGAGGGCGCGATGAAGCGTGGCGGCATCCGGGTGTTCGCAATAGTGGAAGAACTCGCAGCCGCCTGAAGGAGGCAGACCGTGCTCAGTCAGCAGCGATGCCAGTTGCGCGGAGGCACGGCGCAGCCATTCGCGCGCCGACGCTTGCCATGCGGTGTCCTTCAATGCGCGCGCCACGACGTAGCGTGTGGGTCCGGTCAGCGTCCACGGACCGAGCGATGCAGCCATGTCGTCCAACAACGCGGGCCATGCGGCAACGAAACCTGCGCGCGCACCGGCGAGGCCGAAGAACTTACCGACCGAACGAAGAACAATGAGACCGTCGCGCCGATGTCCGCAGAGACTGTCTTCCGGGCTTACGTCGATGAAGGCCTCATCGACGACGAGCCAGGGCCTTTGCCGCGCAAGCCCGGGCGCCGCTTCGCGACGGGCCAGGCGGTCGTGCAATTCCAACAAAGTCTCGCGGTCGGCACGTTCGCCAGTCGGATTGTTCGGGCGGATCACCACCACGACGTCGAACTCGTGAGCCCGTGCAAGCAACGCGTGGAACGGCAGGGTCACCACGTCGTGACCGGCCGTTAGCCACGCGTGCGCATGCTCCGCGTAGGCGGGTTCGACCACGGCCACGCGCGAACGCCCGCGCAACCGTGGTAACGCGGCGATGGCCGCCTGTGAGCCAGCGACCGGCAGCAAGTTGCCGGTGCCGTAATAGCCGCGCGCCGCGTCGAGCAGCTCATCATCGTCTTCGGGAAGCCGCTGCCACACGGTCGAGGGCACCGTGGGTAAGGGATACGCAAAGGGACTGACCCCCGTCGACAGGTCGAGCCAATGCTCGCGTGCGATACCGTACTCGCGCACCGCGCGACCGAGTCGTCCACCGTGTTCAAGCATGCGCCGCGACTCCCACCAGCAAGACGATGGCCACCCACACGACCACGCCACGATCGACCAGCCGAAGCGCCTGCAGGATCGCGTCCGTTCCGGGCGGGGAGCCTTCGCCCAGCGCGGGGCGGTCCTCCCAGCGACCGTGGTACGGAGCCGGCCCACCGAGGCGGACGCGCAAGGCCCCTGCCCCGGCCGCCATGACCGGACCTGCATTGGGGCTATCCCAGGCAGGCGCCTGCACGCGCCAACAACGCAACGCGGTCACGCCGTCGCCCATGGCGGCGTACGTCAGCGCGGTCAGTCGCGCAGGTAGGAAACCAAGGACGTCGTCGGCACGTGCCGCCATCCGTCCGAAACGGTTGTATCGGGCGGTCCGGTAGCCCCACATCGCATCCAGCGTATTGGCAAGGCGGAATCCCAGCACGCCGGGCCCGCCAAACAGCACAAACCAGAACAGTGCACCGAAGACGGCATCGTGTCCGTTTTCGAGCACCGACTCTGTCGCGGCAGCGGATACCTGCGTCGCGTCCAGCGCCAGGGTGTCGCGGCTCACCATGCGGCCCACCGCGACGCGGGCAGCGACGAGGTCACCAGCGAGCAAGGCCTGCGCCACCGGACGTGCGTGTTCGCCAAGGCTGCGCCGACCCAGCGCGAAGTACAGGACGATCACGTCGATCACCAACGCCAGTGGCGCGGGCGATGCGGCGCGCAACCAAGCGAGCAAGGCCACCGGCAGCACGACAGCGAGGGCCCATGCGGCCATGCCGGCAAGGCGACGATCGGCATAGAGATGTCGTTCGATGGCAACGGCCAGTGCGCCGAAGCCGACGAGCGGATGCCACCGTCGCGGCTCGCCCAGGATCATGTCGAGCAGCAACGCCAGCACCATGCAAAGCGCAACGGTCATCCGAGGAACAGCCGTCGCGCCGCATCGGGATTGGACGGAAAATAGAAGTGCACGAAGCTCGCCGTCATGCGCTGGCGGCGATAGACTTTCTCGGCGGTCGGCCCGCCATGCGGGTTGCTCGCGCCGGCCAGGGGAAGCGCATCGATGCTCGCTTCGGCGTAATGGAAGGAATGCCCACGCAAGGCACCTTCGGGCAGTTCGACGCTTTGCATGCCCAATGCGGYCATACGCCGCTGCATGGTCGCCTGGCCCCCGAGCAGGCCCGCCATCGCACCGGCATGACCGTCGCGATCGGTGAGCCGGTCCAGCGCGTAGAGCAGGCCTCCGCATTCCGCAAGCAAGGGGCCTCCCCTGTCCACATGCGCGCGAAGCTCGCGACGCAGGTCGTCACGTGCGGCAAGCGCGTCGATGTGCAGTTCGGGGTAGCCGCCAGGCAGCCACACCGCATCGCACGCCGGCAGCGGGTCGCCTGCCACGGGCGAAAAGAAGTGCAAGGTGGCGCCCGCCGCGCGGAGTTCGTCGAGGTTCGCCGGATAGATAAAAGCGAATGCGGCGTCGCGTGCGATGGCGATCCGGACCCCGTCCAGCCGCACCGATGCGGGCATGGTGGTGCCCGCTTCGAACGCGACCGGTGGTGGCAGTTCGGTGACACCCTGCTTGCTCCATGCATCCGCGAGGGCGTCGAGCCGCGAGTCGAGATCGGCCAGCTCCGAGGCAGCAACCAGTCCAAGATGTCGCTCCGGCAATGTCATGGCGGCGTCGCGGGGCAGCGCCCCGTGCCAGGTCAGGCCAGGCGGCAGGCTGTCGCGCAGCAAACCGGCGTGGTACGCACTGCCCACCCGATTGGCCAGCACGCCGTGAAGGACAAGCGCCGGACGATACGTTGCCAGCCCGTGCGCCAAGGCGCCGAACGTCTGCGCCATCGCACTGCCGTCGATCACCGCCATCACCGGCAGCCCGAACGCAATCGCCAGATCGGCGCTCGAAGGCGATCCGTCGAACAGCCCCATGACGCCCTCGACGAGGATCAGGTCTGCCTCGCCCGCCGCTTCGTACAGACGGGCGCGGACATCCTCATCGCCACCCATCCAGGGGTCGAGCTGGTACACCGGCGCGCCGCTCGCACGCTCCAGGATCATGGGATCGAGAAAGTCAGGTCCGGTCTTGAACACGCGCACCCGGCGGCCCTGGCGCGCATGGGCTCGTGCCAGGGCGGCGGTGACGCTGGTCTTGCCCTGCCCCGAGGCTGGCGCGGAGACGAGCAACGCCGGGCAATAACGAGTCATAGCTCCACACCCTTCTGCGCACGAATACCCGCCTGGTACGCGTGCTTTACCACGCGCATCTCGGTCACCGTATCCGCGGCGGCGACCAGGTCGTCGGGCGCACCACGGCCTGTGATCACCACGTGCTGGCGCTCGGGCCGTGCCGCGAGGGCGGCCAGCACGCGATCGAGCGGAATGTATTGCTTCACCAGCGCTATGTTCAGTTCGTCGAGCAACACGAAGTCATAGCCCGGATCGCGGAGCATGCCCTCGGCCAGTTCCCATGCCGCCATGGCGGCCATGATGTCGCGGGCCTTGTCCTGGGTCTCCCAGGTATAGCCCTCGCCCATCACGTGATAGTCCAACGGGCCGTCTTCAAACATCCGGAAAAAGCCCTCCTCGCCGGTCGAGAAGCTGCCCTTGATGAATTGAACCACGCCGCAGCGGAAGCCGTGGCCAAGCGATCTGGCGAGCATACCGAAACCGGATGAGCTCTTGCCCTTGCCGTTACCGGTGTTGACCACCAGCACGCCACGGTCGATGGTCGCCTTCGCGATGCGCCGGTCGATTAGCTCCTTCTTCCGGCGCATGCGATCACGATGACGGGCTTCCTCGTCCATCTCTTGCCAGGGAACCGCCTCGTTCATGCGCGTGCCGTCTGGCCGTCACGCGCTTGCGGAAGGAAGCGGAACACCAGCGCCTGGACCACCTCCGACGCCAATACGTACCCGGCCGCCGCACGCACGAACAGCGGTGCCCACTGGGCGAAGCGCTGTAGATACTGAGCCATGTTCGGCTCCGTGTAGCGGCCGCCCAGCCAGTAGAACGCTCCGTTCGACACGGCATACGACAGCGTGGCACTGACCACGATACCCGCGAACACCAGGCCGTGCGAGGCAAGCGAGCCGTTGTAGCGCGGGGCGAGAAGACGGCCTGCATACCAAAGGACGGCGTAAGCAAGCGGGAGGAAGGCGTACGCCACCGTGATGCAGAAGTCGCTCACCCCGGCATAACTCACCGAGTACCAGTCGATCAGCACCGACAGGACCACGAAGCCGACGAAGGCCAGATGCTTGCGCAGATAGATGCCGCCAAGGAAGAACAAGGCCATGGACGCATCGGGTAGATGAAGGGCATCGCCGAAGTGATTGAAGCGCGTGGCGATCATCACTAGCGCGAACAGGCCGGCAACAGCAGTGAACAAGGAACGTGAGAGCGGCTTCATAAGGTGACCTCGAAGGTGGGACGGTTACGAACGGGGCTGGTAACGCAGGGTCAGCATCCAGTTGCGCTCCGGCTGGTTGTAATACTGCGCAGTCTCGTAGCGACGATCGAAAATGTTGTTCGCCGACAGTTCGATTTTCCACGCCGGGGCGAAGGCATAGGCCATGCGAAGATCGGTCAGCGTGTAGCCGCCCAGCCGGTTGGCGTTGGCGGTGTCATCGAAGCGATAGGCCGAAGCGAACACGCTCGCACCGACGCTGAACGCGCCGAAGCTGCGGTCGACATCGATATTTGCGGTGCGACGCGCACGACGCGGCAGCAGGTTTCCGTGCGTGTCATCGTCGCTATCGTCGATCGGCTGCAGCCAGGTGGCGTTTCCGGCGAGGCGCCAGTCACCGATGGTTGTGTCCGCGGCCATCTCGACGCCACGGATGCGCGAGCGGTCGATGTTATTCGCCCCGCCGAACGGGAACAGCGGACCACTCAGGCTCGAGTCGAACACGATCAAATGGTCGATCTTGTTCTGGAAGCCGTTGACGGACCAGTGGCCCCAGCCCGGCGTGCCCCGCAACCCCAGCTCCCAGTTCTTCGATGTCTCCGGGCCCAGATCCGGATTGCCGTAGTCGGGGAAATACAGGTCGTTGAAGGTCGGCGCCTTGAAAGCGGTGCCGTAGCTAGCGGTCACGCGCAAGGTCTTCGTCAGCGCATAGCCGTACTGGAGGCTGCCGGTGGTCTTGCCGCCGAACTGGCTGTTCTCGTCACGACGCACGCTGCCCTGTACGGAGCTGTCGCCGTACTCCTGCTGCCACTCGGCAAACAGCGCGTGGTTGCGGCGTGCATCGACGAGGTAGTCGGTGCTGCCAACCACGCGATCGCGTTGCCAATCGAAGCCCACGGTGGTGAGGCCGGCGCTCTCACCGACGCGACCGAGATCGGCCTGGAGGGAAGCGAGGTCACGATGCGTGTTGAACGTGTCGGCGTAAACGCCATTCTCGTAGTCGGTCGAAAGATCTTCGCTACGGCTCAGGCTGGCGGTGATCAGGATGTCCTGCGCCGGCTTGTAGCGCACGCGGCTGCCCAATACCTGTGTCGCCGACTGGGCAAAGTTGCTGCTGGTGCCGTCGTAGTGGTTGCGGCCTTCCGTACGCGTCGCCGTGGCGTCAGCGTCCCACTGGTCGTCGAAACGCCAGCCGCCCAGCAAAGACAGCGCATTATTCTTGTAACCATCCCTGTCGGGCTCATACGTGAAGCAGCCGGCGCCGCCCGGGCTGGGCTTCCCGCGGCACGCATTGATGCCGTCGGTCTGGTCATGGGTTGCCTGGACGGAGTACCAGCCTTGCGCACCGCGACCGGCGAAACCGACGGAACCGCTCGCCGCGTCGTATGAGCCCACGCCTACCGAGAAGTTCGGTACGAACGCGCCCTCGGGATGACGGGTGAAGATCTGGATGACGCCACCGAGCGCTTCCGAACCGTAAAGGCTGGAGTACGGACCGCGCACGATTTCGATGCGCTCGATCTGGTCGACCGGGATGTCCTGGAAGGCAGCAGTGCCGGAGGTGGCCGAGCCGATCTTGACCCCGTCCACCATCACCAGCACGTGATCGGATTCGGTACCGCGCAGGAACACGGACGTGGCCTTGCCCGGACCGCCGTTGTTGGCGATCGACACGCCCGGGGTACCGCGCAGCAGGTCAGCCAGGGAATGCGGCTGGAGACGCTCGATATCGGCGCGGTCGATCACCGTCGAGGCGGCGAGGACCTGGCTCTGGGTCTGGTCTGTGCGACTGGCCGTGACGACGACCTTGTCCAGATCGGTGGAAGCATCATCGGCGATGGCCGCAGCGGGCACGAGCAAAGCGATCGCGATGGAGACCGCGAGGGTGGAAGAACGAAATGACACAAAACAACTCCTGCTAACCGCGCCTACCCGCGCGGCATCAATGGCGAGGAACAGGAGGCGGGAAGACAGGATCGCGGAGGGCAAAAGGCCGACGGCAACCCACGACATGGCCCTCCGCCTGTCCGGTGTACCTCATGGCCGGTCTCCGGGCTCGCGAGCGCAGGGAATCCCTACCGGACGGCGCCTTCCCATGCCTATGGCACAGTGACTTGATGCCGACCTTTGCTCGCCTACCGTTGCGGGGGCAGCTCCGGAATGGTGGCAGCCTCGAAAGGCCGCGCACGTCACCGGATTCCCGTTTCAATCCTCGGCACTGAAGCCTTGGATCACCTTGGGCGCAAGTAGTGTATCCGAACGCGGCACACGGCGGCATAGATGGCCAATTAAAAGAAGGGTGCGCGGCCGAGCCGGCCGCTGAGTGCCCCAAAAGCCTTAAAAGGTTGCATCGAATTCCTTGCTGCCCGACCACAGCACGGTGTTGTGTTCACCGGTCAATCATCGTCGCCCCACAGGGCGATCAGTGCTCGCGAACCGTCGCGCCTTTCACCGCGTTGGCCAGCCGCTGCTTCATGACCGCATCCGACGGATTGGCGTCGCTTCCGTAGTACAAGGTGTAGAGCACGTTGGTATCGGCACCAGGCGTACCGAGCGTCGTGCCAGCCCAGCTCATGTCGGAGTCCTTGTACGGCTGTCCGTCCCCTGGGTGGGCGCGGGTAACGATGTCCTTCCAGCCGGAAAGATAATCGCGCGGCGAGTCAGGGAATGGCTTCGGATGCCGATTGATGCGTACGGCGGTGTACTTGTCCATATCCGGCTGAGCGCTAATGCCCGCGATACCCAGCGTCGCGCTGCCGTCGCGTCCCAGATAGCCGTAGCTGACGGCGAGCTCACCGTTGGCTTCGATCGGCTGCAAATCCGGGCCATAGCTAAGCGAGAATCCCGCCGGCGCGATGGAAAACCGCTTGCCGAAGTCGATGGCGAGATTCGCAGAGGCCAGCTCCGTGGGCACCCAGTCACCTTGCTGGAGGAATTCCTTCCAGGCAGCGAAGCTACCGTCGTAGGTCGTGGAGATCAGTCCGAGGAGGGTTTCGGTCTGGACGCTATCGGCGTGCCGGAAACGCGACTGCGTCTTCGACAGGAGAACGACATAACCGTCGGGCACGGGTAGCGAGTACACCTCGAGCACGGCGTCGATAGCCGGGAAGGCAAAGTCGCGATGCTGCCAACGCCGATGCCATCGATCGACGACGACAACGTCGCTGATGGGCGACCCGAGCGACGTCATCCTGACTTTCTCGTCGCCCACGTCACGCGTGAACGTGGAGGCTTTGAAGATCAGGTCCACGAGGCCGGCGGCGTCGGAGTACAGCTTGGCCAGGGGCAGATCGTCTGGCTTTCGCACATGCAGCAGTATGACTTTCCCCAACAGGCCGGCATCGACGAAGCCATTGCCTGGAAGTGCTGACTTCGCGTGCTCGGGTATCCAGTAGGTCCACTCGTTGTTAGCACCACGACGAAGTGCCATGGGGTAGGCATCGAGCGGCGCACCGGCGGCAAGGATTTTTTTGCTGCCATCACCCTTGGGAAACATGTTGGCATCCTCCCGGCCGAGAAGCTCCTTCCACTGGGAATCGAAAAAGGTGTCGGCCTGCGCCAGGTAACTCTTGGCGAAATCGTCAAAAGTAAGTGGCAGGTCGACATGCACGCGGAAGATCCCATCCTGGGTCGCGTCCATGAAGATGGCACGGCCCGAGGCACGCCTTTCCGAGTCCACCGATTTCGTCGGCGCATCCAGAACCAGACTGATGGGCAGCGCGAAGTTGAGGTTTTCGTTGGGCGACTTGCGCAACACCACGCCGATCACCTTCCCGTCCTTGTCCAGGAGGGGGCCGCCGCTATTGCCTGGCGATGCGGCCGCCGAGAAGCGGATCCACTTCCACTGGCCATTCTCGTCTTCCGGCGTATCGGACGTGTACAGGCCATCGCGTACCACGACGCCTGTGCCCAACGCATTACCGACCGCGTAAACCGCCTCGTTGAGATGGTTACCACGGTCGACGGCCAGGGGTTTCACGTCCGGCGCGTTGGCCACGGTGAAGACCACAAAATCTTGCGCCAGGGAAAATCCGACGACCTTGTCGATGGCAAAGACCTTGCCGTCCGCGTCACGTAGCAAAGGCGGACCCGAACGGCCGCCAATGCCGTCAATGACCACGTGGAAAGCCGTGACGAAACGGTTCTTGCCAATGGCGAACGCCGTTCCGATCGAATTGTATTTGTCGTTGCGGTATTGGAAGGGGAGCTTTTCCAGCGGGAGCGGCTTCTCGTAGCGTGCGGATGAATCGTCGGGCTTGGCCAGCACCACCTCGAACGTGGCGCCTTTCACCACGGGCAAATGCGACGCGTCCAGGGTGGCGGCAGACAGGCTCTGCGAGAACCACACGGCTATTGAGAAGAGGGTCAGGCGGCAGATACGTCCGTGAATTTGCATGAAGGCGCTCGGGCTGGTGGGCCGGGAGTTTCAGCAGCCTCCCTGGCAAGGCTTGAACCGCGTCAGACGATACAGTGTCAGTCAACCCCACTCAATAACGACGGCAGAGTGTCTGCCGCAATTATTGCAAGACAACCGGGAGCCCCGGTTTCGCAGCCTGCGTCCAGGTTCCGGAGAATCCGCCCGACTTCGTCGGCACCAGATCGAACGTCTCGAGAACCACGCCATGCTCATCCTTATGTTGCAAGATCCAGTGCCCGGATGGCGCCTTGGCGATGTCGAGGCCGATCGATGTGCCAATCCGTTCGTAGAAATAGCTCGCGCCGGAAGTGGACCCAATCAAGGCAATGGCGCTCCCCTTCCCGATCGTCCCTCGCCAGGTACCGACCG
>NZ_JBFUIT010000117.1:0-11241 GCF_056401735.1 Luteibacter sp. P4_D7_3 | reverse complement strand
GCACAGCGGGATGACCGGAGGTTACGCAAGCTTCATCGGCTTCACGGCTGATCGTCGTCACGGGGTAGTCATTCTCACCAATGCCGCTGTGCCCGTGGAAGACCTCGGATTCGCTACCCTCGATGCAGGTTGGAAGCTTCGCCCGGTGCACAAGCGCCTGGAGACGACGCCCGAGCAGATCGAGGAATATGTCGGAAGTTACCAGTTGTCGCCCAAACTCGTCGTCCGCGTATTTCGTGATGGAAACCAACTCGCGGCACAAGGGACCGGGCAGCAACCGATACCGATCTTCGCCAGTGCGAAGGACGAGTTCTTCGCCAACATCGACGACATTGCGATCAGCTTTACGCGCGATGCCAACAGCCACGTGACTGGCATGATCCTGCACCAGCGTGGCGACCACATCGCCGCACGGATAAGCGAAAATGCCTCCGACGCAACGGTGGGCGACACCCAGGTAACCCTCGCGCGCCCTCTGCTCCAGGGCTATGCCGGGCGTTACCAGATGGCTCGGGGCGCCATACTTGAGGTCACTTTGCAGAATGACCAGCTCATGGCGAGACTGGCTAACCAATCGGCTTTCCCCGTCTTCGCCAGTGCACGCGACAAGTTCTTCTACCGGGTGGTCGATGCAAAACTTGATTTCGAGCGCGACGCAAACGGAAACATCGCGGCGGTGGTGCTACACCAGAATGGCGTGGATCACCGCGCAACCAAAGTCGCCCCGTGAGATGCCCCTATCTTCCCCTCTCATCAAACTTCAACAGACGCCCCGCACTCGCCAGCACGATGAAGGCAGCGCAGTTCTGTAGAACCGCTGCCGTCAGCGCTCCACCACTCCGACCGCCACTGGCCAACGCGAGTGCGATGAGCCCGACGGTCCAGACGGCACTTAATGCAAGATTGAGCTGAAGCGTGCGGCGCGCCCGGCGACCGAGACGAACACAGGTGGCGACGCGGGAAAAGTCGTGTCCGGTGAGCACGACATCCGCCGATGCGATGGCGATGTCGCTGCCCTGCCCGCCCATGGCGATGCCCACGGCGCCGGCCCTCAGCGCCAGTGCGTCGTTGATGCCGTCGCCGACCACGATCGGTCGTTGTCCCGCATCGACCATTTTCCTGACGAAAGCCATCTTGTCGTGCGGCAGTGCGCCCGACACCACCTCGTCGAGGCCGACGAGCGCCGCGACACGGCGGGCTTCGCCGGCGCGGTCGCCGGTGAGCAGTGCTTGCCGGTCGAYGCCGAGACCCCGCATGGCCTCGAGCGTCTCCGCCACGCCGGGTCGGACTTCATCCGCCAGCAGGACCCAGCCAAGAAACCGAGCGCCTTCGGAAACACCCGCCACCGGACCGGCATGCGCAGGGGCCGGATGGAATGTCACGCCGTGGGCGGTAAACAACTCTTCACGGCCAAGCAGCACCGGACCCTGCGTGGTCACGGCAGCCATGCCGAAGCCGGCCTGTTCATGCACATCCGCAAGGACGACCTCGTCGTCACCGGCAAGATGCGCCAGTGCACGACCGACCGGATGACTGCTGACGCGTCCGAGTGCGCGAGCGACCGCGCCGAGATGCCTGGATTCAACGCCTGCCTCACACCGAACCCCCACGACGCGAAGTTGACCCGTTGTCACGGTGCCGGTCTTGTCGACCACGAGTGCATCCGCGTCGGCGAGACGCTCGAGAAAGATACTGCTCTTGAGGAGGATGCCGTGGCGCGCGGCGACACTGACCGCGGCAAGTGCCGTGGACGGCGCGGCAAGCACCATGGCGGAGGGGCATGCGGCGACGAGGAGTGCGAGGACGGCGGCGGAGTTGAGTGTCGTAAACCAGACCATCGCGGCGAGCAGGATGACCAAGAGCAGGTATTTGCCCGCGTAACGTTCAAGAAGGCGAGTGACGGCCGGCTTGCTACGTTCGGCTTCCTGCATCAGCGCCACCACCCTGCCCAGCGCACTATCCTCGCCGATACGCGTCACACGCACGAGAAGCACGCCGTTCAGGCTCACTGAACCACCCAGCACCGTTTGCCCGACCATCGCTTCCACCGGCAAGGACTCGCCCGTCAACGAGGCGGTGTCGAGACTCGCCATGCCGTCGACCACGACCCCGTCGGCCGGCACTTTGTCACCGGCTCGCACTTCCACGATGTCGTCGGGCCGAAGCCGCGCCACATCGATCAATTCGACCCGACTATCGGCGGCGACGCGGCGAGCCACGGCCGTGGTGAGGTTCGACAAGGCTTCGACTGCTTCGCGTGAGCCGARCAAGGAACGATCCTCCAGCACGCGTCCGACCATCATCACTACCGGCAACAGGGTGGCCGTCACGAAATCGGCCGAGACCCAGCAAGCAATCACCGCAAGGGCCACGAGCTGGTCGACGACACCGTGCAGGTCAGGATGCCGAAGGCTGCGAAAGGCGGCCGTCATGACCGGGCCACCCATCAGGAGCGCCGCAAGCGCGGTGAGGAGTTGCCGCTCGACGGTCAGGGTGTCGGATGCCACGCCGATCAGCCACGCTAGCCCAAGCAAGCCCAGCGACCACAGGACAAGAACGATGCGCAGGCGCCAGCCGCGGCGCTCGCGGCTCGTGAGGAGTGCGGCTCCGTTCACTGGCCCACCCCCGGCACAATAACGTGACCACCGTCGCCCGCCGGCACGGTGTCGACGCGCTCAGCCACGTCGAAAAGTGATTTGATCCGTTCGCGGTATACCTGATCGAGCACGGTTGAATGACTCATGGTGGTGGTCTTGCCCAGTGCGAGCACGAGGGCCGAATTCGCCTCGGCCGCACTCACGGTCTCCTGCGCCCTGGCGCGCGCTTCGTCGAGGGTTTGCGCACGGGTTTGCTCCGCTGTCTGCCGTCGGATTTCCGCCGTGGTACGCGCCTGCGCAAGGGCACGCTCGACCTGTTGCGACACCTGGAGCACGTTGTCGAACGAGGCTTTGGCGCCGGCCGGAATGCTGGCGACGACATCGGTGCGCGCAACGTGGATACCGAGGCCGTTCCGGGAGCGCCCCATGGCGTCCAGACGCTGGTTGATAAGCGCAACAAGGTCGGTGCGAAAGCGTTCCCTGCGCGCGGCATAGGAAGGGTCGTCAGCCCGTTCCGGACGGGCGACGAGGATCGAATCCAGATCCCGACTGGCACAGATTCGAACAGCGGCCGCCACGACGGCCCGGCGAAGCGCCGGCTCGACGTGCTCGGCAGAAATGACGTACGCCGTCGGGTCCGTGATCTGATAGAACACCGTCACTCTGAGGTGCACGATGCCGCCATCGCCGGTCAGGAAGAACCAGGTGTTCTCGCGCGCCTCGTCGTTGACGATGTAACCCGTCGACAACTCGTCCCCCGGCGGCGGCAATGAACCGCCGATTTCCAGTGTCTCGGGAGAAAACTGTACCTGTCGCCCCGGCGACGGCAACACGGTGATGCGATCGATCGGCGCCGGCCATGTCACCAGAAGTCCCGGCCCGCTTTCACGAATGACCTGACCGAAGCGAGTGACGACAGCCTGGCTATCCGGTGTGATGCGGGAAATTCCCGTCACAGCCCATGCCACGGCGAGTAGCCCGACCAGACCGAAGAGCAGGCGAAACGACCACTTGAGCGCATCGCCAAGCAGCGAGGTTGATGGGATCTCACTCATGGCCGGGCTTTCACGGGCGCGGCGAGATGCGGCACCGGTCCGTCGACCAGCAGACGAAAGGGGGCCGCGTCCGTGCGCAGGACCAGGCGCGTGCTGGGCGTGATCGTGGCATCGAGCGTGTCGAACGATCGCAACAACGTGTACAGCGCGGGGTCGGACGTATACGCCTGTTGGTAAACCGTGGCGGACTTCACCTGCGCGTCGGCCTCGATGGACGACGCCTCGGCCTTGGCGCCGGCGATCGCGATGCGCGCGTCACGCTCCGCTTCGGAGACGACCTGGGCCGCCTCGCGCTGGCCTTCCGCCGACCGCTGCGCGGATGCCGTGTCGCGCTCCGCCTTCATTCGTTCGATGGTTGCCTGCAGCGCTTCGGTCGACAGGGTCAGGCGCTCGATTCCCGCCTGCTCGACATCGACGCCGTAAACCGCCCGCGCCTGCTGGCCCACCAGGGTTCTCAGGCGCTCTTCGAAGGCTGCCAGCCGAACCTTGTCCGGGTCGGTGTTCACCAGTTGTGCGAGATCGAAACTGCTGGCGGTGATTTCGAGTGACGACGCCATGAGGCTCCTGAGCTGCGACGCGGCAATATCCGGCTGGTTCTGCACGGCGCGCAGGTAGCGCTCAACCGCATCCGCGTCCTGGGGAACACGCCAGACCACGTACGCCTGGACGAGGACGCGAAGGCCGTCGCGGGTGCCCACGTCCTGCAAGCCACTGGACGTGGTTCGAAGACGCAGGTCGATATCCGTGGTCGCCTCGATCGGCGCTGGCCACTTCAGCGCACCGCCAGCGGTGACGAGTACGCGTACCGGCTTGCCAAGGCGCGTGATGACGACGCCCTGCCCCGGGCTTACGACGACGAAGGACGCCGCAGCCACGGCGAGGCCGACGATGACTGCGGCGACGAGCCACCGTGCGCCGTGGCGCATGTTGGAAGCGTTCAAAGGGTTCCCCCTGTGGACCCTGCGAACGGCCGCAAGTCCAGCGTGGTTTGGGTGCCGTCGATGCGATGGTCGACGACGGTGAGATGCGCCTTGCTCAGGTCATTGCGAAGGTGGGTCAGCCAGCTCTCGAAAACAAAGACATCGCGTCCGGCAGCGAGGCTTCGCGTGTCGGCTTCGAACGTTGTTCTGGTCGCGGTCGCCGACGCCAGTTGCTCCGCTGCCCCGGCTTTCGCAAGGTCCACCGTACGCAAGGCGTCCTGACTGGCCGAACCGCGTAGCGCGAAAGCACGCGCACGGCTGTCGAAACGCATGGCGTCCGCGCGGATCGCCGATGCCTGGACATTGTGGTACGCGACCGCGGCCGCGGGAGGTGGATGAATGGCTTCCACCACGACGCCGACGATCGCAATGCCCGCGTGAAAGGCACTGACCTCGGCCTGCAGGTCACGCCTGAACCGTTCGACGAACGCGCTACGGTTCTCCCCCAGAAGCTGATCGAGGGTGGACGTTGCAAAGTGCGAGACGAGAAGGCGGCCCGCCGAGACGCGTATCAATCCCGTCGCGTCGGATGTTCCATACACGGAGTCGAGCACCTCGTCGTGGGTGTCGGGCACGCGAAAGATGACGCGAAGGTCGACGTTGACGATCTGGAAGCCCTCCCGCCCTCCCGCGCTGCTTGCGATGAGATAACTCGCCTCGCCGGGATGACTCGCGTCCCATAGCCGGTCAGCAGGCGGTTCGGGAATGGCTTCGGCATCCATGCCGGCATCGACATCCGCGCGGCCTGCACTGGCAAGCTCGGCAAGCAACCTGCCTCCGGGCCGCGCCGAGAAGACGATCGGCATCTGATGGACGACCCCCAGCTCGATGGTCCGCGTGCGCGCCAGCGGCCACGGCGGGTGGATGTGCAGACCCGGACCGATGAGCGCGACCGGACGTCCCATGCGTTCGACGACCGCACGCTCGTCGACGCCCAGCACCGTCACGCCCGTAGCGAGCCAGGCGAACACGGCGAGAGCGGCGGCGACAGGCAGCGTCGCGCGCAACGCATACGCGAGCACCCAACTTTGTGACAGGTCGATGCCATAGGATTGCCTGAGCCAGTCGCTCCCACGCGACACGCTCGGCCATTGCAAACGTAGCAGGCTGGCCGTCCATGTCAGGGCCGCCGAGTTCCGTTCGGCGAAGGGGCGAGCCGGAGCGAACAGGAGCGCGGTCGCGCGGATCATCGCTTCGGCTGCCGCAAGAGAAACCAGCGCGAGCGGCACGAAGGCCAACCACTCCGCCCAGATGTAACCAAGCGAAGCAAAGAGTGTCGCCGCGCCGAGGACGAGGGTGGATACGAGCGGAATGCGCACCACCGTCTCCACCGCCGGCCCGGAGGCGGTTGAACGTACGGCGAGAAAGCGCTGCAGCACGAGTAGCGGCATGCCGGCCACAAGGAGGATCGCCGCCGAATACGGGGCCGGTGCGCCCATGGCCTGGCCAACGGCCTTGAATAGGCTCGCGGCGACGATCAGGCACACGCCTCCGCCGCCGAAAGCGATGGCACCTGGAAGCCAGTCGCCGATCCAGTCGATACCATCGAAACGGCGACGCGCCTCACGGGCGGACAGCACACCTCGTGCAAACACGGTGTTGGCGGGGAGTCGCCGGTAAACCATGGCGCGAAACGGTCCGACCCATGCCTCTGGCCGTCCTCGCACCTGCACCGTCACGCCTTCGCTGAACAAGCCGGTGGCGGCGAACAGCAACGTAAGCCCCAGGACGCGCACCGGCACGCTTGCCGATGCAAGACAGCCGATGGCACCAACGAATAGCACCGCGCCCAACGCATGGAGCGCATAGGCCGGCAGTGAGCGCTTGATGATCATCCCTGCTCCATGCGCGCTGCCAGCCACATCACCAAGAGTCCCGCGGACGCCCCAATCACGGGAGCCGCCCGCTGGTTAGGCGCAAGCCTGGCCCATATGCCGGGAAGAATGTCCGCGAGCGCGACATACAGGACGGTGCCCGACGCCGCCGCCAGCGCCAGCCCCAGGCCACTGGGCGACAACGGAACAAGGTTCATCATCAGGGCCCCGGCTGGCACACCCAGGGCCATCAACACCGACAGCGCGAACGCATGGCGCGGCGGATACCCACCCGCCACCAGCACGCTCGCACTGCTGAGTTCGCGCGGCACCTCGTGAAGGGCTATCGCCAGCATCACGGCGATACCTGCGGACTCGCCGGCGAGGAAGGCTGCAGCCACGATGACGCCATCCACCAGGTGATGCACGAAGTCCCCGGCAAGATTCATGCGTGCAAATGGCGTACGTTGCGTGCCCTCCAACGACGGCACGAGCGGTGCGCGTCGTACCCAGCTCTCGACCACGACAAGCGCCAACGCACCCGCGGCGAGCGCCAGCATCGTGTGGTCGAAGGGCTGCCCGGTCTCCAATGCCTCGGGCAGGACATGGAGCAAGGCGTCGCCGACGAGAAGACCGACAGCCAGCGACTGCAACCACACCAGCCACGGCGACAAGGCGCCGCCCGGCAACCAGACGACGAGGCGCGAAACCAGTGACGTGGCGCCCAGAACACAGGCTGCCAGCAGTACTTCATGCAAAGGAATCATCCCTTCACGACCGGCAACGTGATGACGGTCGCGTCACCGCCACGAAACACCTGTTGCGTCGCTGGCTGGAAATCGGCGGGCGTCGCAAAGAAGATGTTCGGCACGAACCTCTGCGGATTACGATCGTAGAGAGGGAACCAGCTCGACTGGATCTGCACCATGACCCGATGCCCGGGCAGGAACACGTGGTTGGCGTTTGGCAGGCTGAAATCGTACGGCAGCGCGGCACCGGCGGTGAGGGCCGCGGGCTTGTCGAATCCCGTGCGGTAACGGCCCCGGAAGATGTCCATGGCGATACCCAGTTCGTAGCCACCCATTTCGGGCTGCTCGGCAACCTGATCGGGATATACGTCGATCAGCTTGACGACCCAGTCGCTATCCGTCCCCGATGTGCTGGCCACCAGGTGAACCTGCGGCGGACCGCTGATGCGTAGCGGCTCGGTGAGCACGGCGCTGGTATAGGTCAGCACGTCCGGGCGCGTGGCGGCGGCTCGCTGGTCGTCGGTCAGCCAGTGCTGCCATCCCTTGCCTGCCATCGGTCCGACAGGACGCGGACGGTACGGCACGGGATGGCTCGGGTCGGAGACGAAGCTATCGGAGCCGCTCTCCGCGACGGCGCCCAGCTGCAGCTTGCCATCGGCATCCGGGCGAATCGCGAGCGTCGAGGCGGCGTCGTTCGTCTCGGGCCACGCCTTCGACGTCGTCCAGACATTCTGGCCGGTGACAAAAGCGTTGACAGGCGCAGGCACGTCCGGCGCGTCCTTGAGATAGTGCGCGAGGAAGGGCCTGAGGATGTGCTGGCGGAAGTAGAGGCTGGTGTCACTGCCAAAGCGCACGGCGCCCAGGCTACTGCCATCACCGACCTCCTGGCCGTGAAACCACGGGCCCACAGCGAGAAACAACCGCTGGTCGGTGTCGTGGGGCTTCATCGCGTGGTAGACCGCCATGGCACCGTAGATGTCTTCCTGGTCCCAGAGGCTGGCAACCAGCATGGTCGGTACCGAGACGGGCTCGTTGCCGAGCACCTTGTCGACGGCCTGGTCGCGCCAGAACGCATCGTAGGCAGGGTGCTGCGTAACCTTGTTCCAGAAACCGAGTTGTTCCATGCCGTAGGCCTTGGCCACCGCCCCGGCGGATACGCCTTCGAGGAAGAACTGATAGTCGTCGGCATAGTTGGACCACCACTTGAGCGTGTTCTTCCTCGATGCCGTCTGCTCGTAGATGTATTCAAGGTTCTGCTGGCGGAAGGCGCCATGGTGGAACCAGTCGTCGCCCATCCATCCGTCGACCATCGGGTTCATCGGCACGGCGGCCTTCAGTGCCGGGTGCGGATGAATGATCGCCATCAACGGTTCAAAGCCGTCGTAGGAAATGCCAAGGATGGCCACGCGTCCGTTGCTCTCCGGCACGTGTTTCACCAACCAGTCGATGGTGTCGTAGGCGTCGGTGGAGTCGTCGACGGGTGTCGGATTGAGCGGGCCATGGAGCGGCCGATTCATGACGTAGTCGCCTTCTGAACCGTACTTGCCGCGAACGTCCTGAACAACGCGGATATATCCGTCCTGGATCAGGACATCGCTTGCATCATCGTCGTGGCTTACCGCCACACCGAGGTGACCGCTCTCAACCGCACTCGTCATTTCCGTAGCGTTGTAAGGCGTGCGCGTCAGCAGGATGCCGGCATTCTTCGCATGCCTGGGCACGAGAATGACGGTGTGGAGCTTCGCGCCATCGCGCATGGGAATCATGACGTCGCGTGCCTCGTAATCGAAGGCGTCGCGCACAGGCTTGAAATGCTCGGGCGTTTCGCTCGGCAACGACGCGTACACGCCTTTCGCGGGAGGTTCCGCGCTTGCCACGGACGACAGGGCCACGGTGAGTGCCGCGGCAAGCAAGGAACGGGAGAACTTCAAGGTCAGGTTCAAGGCGAGGTGTCCTGGTATTTAACGGGTGTGCTGACGAACTCATTGGCACGTCGAAGGTAGGCGCATCACGGCATCGCGAATCTGCTGGGCAGCCGCCTCGGCCGTACCACTACAGAGCCCCGCCACGCGCCTGCGCGCTTCCGCACGCAGGGCCGTGCATTGCCATGCGCGCGGCGCATCGAGCGGCAGCACGGCATATGCCACGCCGTTACACGTGTCGGTAGCGCGCTCGGCCAGCGAGCGGCCCGCGAATTCGGCCGACGCCGATGACAGGGAGGGATCGAAGTAGCTATCGGGAAACGCCGCGGCGTAGCCCTCAAGGGTCACGTGCTGCCGAAAGGACCCGATCGAGACATCGACAGGTCCGTCGCAGGGCAAGCGGGCGGCCAGCTCGTGGATTCCCGCAAGCAGCGCCGAGCGGCTGCCCGTATGTGGCCCCAGTACGCTTGTCAGTCCGGCGAGCACGGGTAGTCGGGCGTGCGCCGCCATGGCGCCGAGTTCATGGGCGTGCGCCGGCGCACAGCGGCCGTAGGCTGCCGCCACGGCGAGGAACACGACATCGTTTGCGGCTTCAGGCGTGGAGACGAGCGATGGTCCGATGAGGGACAACGCCTGACTGGCTTCGACCTCATGCGCCGATGCATGGTCATGGTCGTGCGGCGACGTCGAAGACGGCGTCCCGGGCACGCTGCTCGCATGGTCCCCGTTGTTCGCGGTCCGCTTTGCGACAAGCACGGAAAGCAACGCGGTAAAGAGGCCCGCGACGATAAGCAGGAGGCGCGGACGGGTCAGGAGAACTCGCACGGGTGCTCAATGCTCCGTCAGCGACCACGAGGGGAACGGATCGAACATCCGAAGCCAGGCTTCCGGCCCGCGCGCGAACTCATCGTCCTGCAACAGGCAGGCGTCGAGCGCATGCCGGATATCGGCCTCCGGCATGTCCACGCCGATGAGAACCAACTCCTGACGCCGGTCGCCGAACCTCGGATGCCAGATATCGAGCAGCGCACGACGCTCGGCCTCATGCGGCAGCTCGTTCTCGTCCGGCGCGGACACGCCGAGGTCCTTCAGGGCAAACGGCTCCCGCAGCCCCGTATCCACACGCTTGCGGCTGGCCCACCAATGACCACCCGCCAACGACTCCGTCGAGCCACCGGCGACGGCAAGGCTTCCCACCCAGTCCATGCGGGTGGCCAGCCAGAAATAGCCCTTGGCACGCAATACACCGGGGATCCCCGCATTGAGCATGTCCATAAACCGTGCGGGATGAAACGGCCGCGCGTTTCGGTAGACGAAGCTCGTGATGCCGTAAGCCTCCGTCTCGGGCGTGTGCTCGCCCATCAGTTCCTTCACCCAGCCTGGCGCTCTCTGGGCACGTTCGTAATCGAAGCGTCCCGTGTTGAGAATGTCCATGAGGTCGATTTCGCCGTGGGCGACGTCGACGAGCCGCGCGTCGCGGTTGAGGGCGCGAAGCACGCGCCGCACTTCCCGCCTTGCGACGCCGTCGAGCTGGTCGCATTTATTGACGACGATGACATCCGCAAACTCGACCTGCTCGGTCAGCAAGGTCACCAGCGAACGCTCGTCGTCCTCGCCGGCAGCCTCGCCGCGTTGCTCCAGGCTGTCGCTCGAACAGAAGTCCCGCAGGAAACTCCTGCCGTCGACCACGGTAACCATAGTGTCCAGCCGAGCGACATCCGACAGGGAGAACCCGGCTTCATCGCGGACATGAAACGTAGCCGCCACGGGCAAGGGCTCGGATATGCCGGTCGATTCGATAAGCAGGTAGTCGAACCTGGCCTCGGCCGCAAGCCGCTTCACCTCCTGCATGAGATCGTCGCGAAGCGTGCAGCAAATGCAGCCATTGGAGAATTCGACCAGCTTCTCGTCCGTCCGGCTGAGCGCCGCCCCGCCGTTCCGCACCAGGCTGGCGTCGATATTGACCTCGCTCATGTCGTTGACGATGACGGCGACACGCAAGCCCTGGCGGTTACGAAGGACATGATTGAGCAACGTGGTCTTTCCGGCACCAAGAAAGCCGGAAAGCACGGTGACCGGCAACGTGGGGACGCTGGCGGATGCAAGGTTTTTCATGGGGTATCC
>NZ_JBFUIT010000116.1:0-11413 GCF_056401735.1 Luteibacter sp. P4_D7_3 | reverse complement strand
AGAGGAGCTACGGCCCGTCTCGAAGAGCCGCGCCGCGGCCCCACGGGCCAACCCGACCGCGACTCCCCCCAAATGCTTGAATTGCCGCCCCATGGCAGCCACCCTTGGACATTGTCCCAAGGAATATCCCCATGTCCCTCGCCGACCTCACATCGCTGCCCGGCGTCACCGCCACGCCGGACGCTGCCACCCACGGCTTCGTGTTCAACCACACTATGATCCGCGTGCGCGATCTCGTCGTCTCGCTGGACTTCTACACACGCGTGCTCGGTTTCACGCCGGTCTACAAGCACGTTTACGAAGAGGCGAAGTTCACCATCGTCTACCTGGTCCTGGTCGGCGACCGCAGCGTGATTCCCGACGACGACGCGGAGCGCAAGCGCTGGGCGCTGGCGCAGCCGGGCGTGCTCGAGCTGACCCATAACCATGGGACCGAGACCGACGCCGACTTCGCGTACCACAACGGCAACAGCGAACCGCGCGGCTTCGGGCACTTGTGCGTCAGCGTGCCGGATGTGAATGTCGCTTGCGCGCGCTTCGAAGAGCTCGGCGTCACCTTCCAGAAGCGGTTGAGTGATGGCCGCATGCGGCACATCGCCTTTATCCGGGATCCCGACCAGTACTGGATCGAGATCCTCCAGCCTACGCCGCTGACCGCCTGAGGCCGGGGACCACCATGCCGACCAACCTGCCTCCGGTGACGCGCAACCTGCTCATTGCCAACGTCCTGGTCTTCGCCCTTCAGTTCCTGCTGCAGGACGAGAACACCCTGGCGCTCTCGCAGTGGTTTGCGCTGTGGCCGGTGGGCCATGACATGGCCATCGACGTGGGCAATGGCAACATCGCCGGCATCGGTTTCCGCCCGTGGCAGCTGATCACCTACGGCTTCATGCACGGGTCGGTCATGCACATCCTGTTGAACATGTATGCGTTGTACATGTTCGGTGGGCTGATCGAGCGGGTGATGGGGCAGCGTCGTTTCATCATCTACTACTTCACCTGCCTGGTCGCGGCGTCGCTTGCCCAGCTGGCCATCGTGTACTGGTTCGAGCCGGGCCGCGTCTTCCCGACCGTCGGTGCATCCGGTGCGATCTTTGGCCTGCTCGGCGCTTTCGCGATGCTGTTCCCGCGCGAGAAGCTGATGATGATCCCGATTCCCATCGGTATCCCCGCGTGGCTGTTCGTCACGCTCTACGGCCTGGCCGAACTGTTCTTCGGCGTCACCGGCACGTTGGCGGGCGTGGCCCATTTCGCCCACCTGGGTGGGCTGTTCGCGGGCTTGTTGTTGCTCTGGGCGTGGGGCGTGCGACCGCCACCACGCCGCTGGTCCTGACCCTCAGCGCAGGGAAAGGAAGTCCGGGCTGACCACGAATCGCACGGCATCCAGACGCAGGCGCGCGTTGGGGATAGCCGCGAGCAGGGCATCGCGTTCGGCGGCGATGGCGGCGACTTCCGAGGCCGCGATGGACGGGTTCACGGCGCGCAGCGCCACAAGGCGTGCGTGCTCGGTGTCCAGCYCGAGCTTCGCGGCGTCGATCGCTTCGTACTTGAGCAGTTCGGCGCGTCCCTCGGCGAGGTCGAGGGCGTGTTCGAGCATCGGCGGAACCAGCTTCGAGAGAAACTTTCGGAAGCGAGCCACCTCGATATTGCGATCCGTCGCCTTGCGCAGCGCAACGTCGCTCGGACGGAAGCCCGGGCGTTCCGACAGCTTGGTATCCACCGCAACGACGAGCGGTGTCGCGGGCAGGAAGCGGCCGGCGTCCAGCGCGCGATCGGCGATGATCTCGAGCACGTAAACGGTCTGTAGCAGGGCGGTGCGTACGGGCAGGGCATCGTCGACGAGGAACGCGGCGTTGCCCGTTTCGCCGCTCACCAGCAGGTCCACCGCGGCGTAGACCATCGGGTGGTCCATGCGCAGCAAGGGCAGGTCTTCGCGGGCAAGTGCGACGTCGCGCGAGAACGTTACCGAAAGCGGGCCATCGGCAAAGCCGGGCAGGCCGTCGGTCGACAGGTACTGCGGGTCGAGCAGCACGATGTCGGGTGCGAGTTCTTCCGTATGCACGCCGTAGGTTTCGAACAGGCGCTGGATGAAGGCATCGCGCGCTGGATCCTGGTCCTCGCGGGCGAAGCTGGAGGCGAGGTCATCGGCATGTGGATCGCGGCTGGCGGCCAGTTCGAGCAGATGGTCGCGACCGGCGTGGATGAGGGCGGAGAGCTCCTCATGCGCGCCACGGGTTTCCGCGATGAGTGCGTCGAGTTCCTGGTCGCGCGAATCGTCCTCGCGGGCGTGTTCGTCGGCGAGGTTGGCGAGCAGCTCGCCGAAACGGCGAAGCAGTTCGCGGCCATCGGCGGGGCTCGAACGAAACGCGTCCAGGCCCTCGTCGTACCAGCGGGCCAGCACGTGCTGCGCGCTCTGCTCGACCACGGGCACGTGCACGACGATGTCGTGACGCTGGCCGATACGGTCGAGGCGACCGATGCGCTGCTCGAGCAGGTCCGGATCCAGCGGGAGATCCCACATCACCAGGCGGTGGGCGAACTGGAAGTTGCGGCCTTCCGAACCGATCTCGGAACACAGCAGGAGGCGGGCGCCGTCTGGCTGCGCGAAGAACGCCGCGTTGCGATCGCGCTGCACGATGCCGAGGCCTTCGTGGAAACGGGCGACGCCTACGCCGCTCTTCGTGCGCAGTGCGTCTTCGATCGCCAGCACCTTGGCCTGGCTGCGGCAGATGAGCAGGAATTTGTCGGACGGGTGCGCGTCGAGCAGGTCGATCAGGGCTTCGAGGCGCGGGTCGTCGTTGTAATCGAACTCGAGGTGCGCCGCGGCGTTCTGGATGTCCGCGCGGAACTCGGCGAGGAGGGCATCCCGGCGACCGGCGTCGAGCGTCTCGGGGTCGATCGCGAGAATCTCCGGCACGCGGCGCGGAAACCCGCCGATACCGGCGCGACGGTTGCGGAACATCGCGCGGCCGGTGCCGTGACGGTCGATGAGTGCGGCAAGCAGCTCGGCGTGGGCGTCGTCGCGCGTCAGCAGGCCGGCCAGCTCGCGGTCGCCCTTGAAACGGGCGTCGAGCAGGGTGCGGTGCTCAGAAGAGAGCGGCTTGCCGTCGGCGAGCGCGTTGGCGACTTCGGACAGTTCACCGAATTCCGCCGATTCGGCAAGGTAGGCGTCAAGGTCGCTGTAACGCTGGGGATCCAGCAGGCGCAGGCGGGCGAAGTGCCCGGCGCGGCCCAGCTGTTCCGGCGTGGCGGTGAGCAGGATGACACCGGGTGTCGCCGTGGCCAGTTCTTCCACCAGACGGTAGCGAGGGCTGGCGGCTTCGGGAGTCCATTCGAGGTGGTGAGCCTCGTCGACCACCATCAGGTCCCAGCCGGCCTCGGCCAGCTGGCGCGCGCGCTTCGGTGCGGATTCGAGGAACGCGAAGTCGGCGATGACCAACTGGTCGTCCTCGAACGGGTTACGCCCGTCGTTGGACTGCTCGATGGCTTCGCAGCGCTCTTCGTCGAAAATGGCGAACGACAGGTTGAAGCGACGCAGCAGTTCGACGAACCACTGGTAGACCAGGGTTTCCGGCAACAGCAGCAGGACGCGGCCGGCGCGGCCGGCGGCGAGCTGGCGCGCCAGGATCATGCCCGCTTCGATGGTCTTGCCCAGGCCCACTTCGTCGGCGAGCAGCACGCGGGGCGGTCGACGTGCGGCGGCGATACCGGCCACGCGCAGCTGGTGCGGGACCAGGCCGATGCGGGCCGACTCGAGACCCCATGCCGCCGAACGGCGGGCATCGGCACGACGGCGCAGGGCATCCAGGCGCAGGTCGAAGCTTTCGTTGGTATCGGTACGGCCGCCGATGAGGCGATCGTCGGCTTGCGAAAGCGCCTGCTCGTCGTCGAGCTGGCCTTCTTCCAGTTCACGCCCTTCACCGCGATACACGAAGAGGCCTTCGCGTTCTTCGATGCGTTCGACGAGGAAGGCGAGGCCCTTGCCCGACACGCGCTGGCCGGCGCGGAATTCGGCGCGGATCAGCGGTGCGCTGTCGGTGGCATAGGGGCGCAGCACGCCCGCTTTGGCGAACAGGACCTGCACGCCGCGTCCTTCGACGCGAAGAATGGTGCCGAGGCCGAGCTCGGGTTCGGCGGTGGAGATCCAGCGTTGACCAGGTTGGAACATGCGGTAGGGAGCCAAGGACATCAGGGGGCGCCAATTATCCGCCCCCGAGGGCGCCCCTGCCTACCTTTGTTTTACCTCAGGTTTCGGCCCAACGCCGCAACAGGTTGTGGTAGACGCCCGTCAATTGCAGGATCGATGCCTGGTCGGCGGCACTGGCGGAGAGGTTGCGGATGGCCGTGTCCAGCTCCAGCAGCAGCCTTCGCGCACTGTCGTCGCGCACGAGGCTCTGCACCCAGAAGAACGAAGCGATGCGTGCGCCGCTCGTCACCGGCGTGACCTTGTGCAGGCTGGAGGAGGGATAGACGATGGCGTCCCCGGCGGGGAGTTTTACTTCATGTTCGCCGTAGGTATCGCTGACGATGAGTTCGCCGCCGTCGTATTCCCCCGGCTCGCTGAGGAAGAGCGTGCAGGAGATGTCGCTGCGCACCTGGACATCGCTGTCGCCGGTGGCCATGACGGCACCGTCGATGTGGAAACCGTATTCGCCACCGCCTTCATAGCGATTGAATCGCGGTGACAACGTGCGCAGGGGCAAGGCGGCCGCGTGATACAGCGGATGCCGCGCGAGGGCCGCGACGACGATCCCGCCCAGTTCGCGGCGCAGCGGCGACGCGTCGGGGAGTTGCAGGTTGCGCTTCACCTTCGCGCCCTGTGGACCGACGGTCTGTCGACCGTCGGTCCATTCGGCAGCCTCCATGGCGCCGCRCATCCCGGCGACCTGTTCCTTGCTCAGGACCTCGGGAATATGCAGCAACATGGCGGTGTTTCCTTCTGTCGATCAGAAACGAACGTTCGCGGTCAGCATGGCCGAGCGCGGCGTGGACGGGGTATAACGATAGCCACTCTTGTTGATCGCGGCCACGTAGTTCTTGTCGAACAGGTTGTACACGTTGAGCTGCAGGTCGAAGTTCTTGTTGACCGGGTAGCTGGCCATGCCGTCGAACACCCAGTACGCACGGGTATAGGCCGGGGTGCCCACGGCGCCGTCGGTGCCGCGCTGAAGAGAGCCCGAGTAACGCGCGCCGCCGCCGATGGTCAGGTCGAACGGCAGGTGATACGTGACCCACGAGGTAAACGCCTTCTTCGGCGTATAGGCCAGGTCGTCCGAGCCGTTGGCGGTGACGCCCGGGCCGTCCTTGACGGTGGCATTCATCGTGGTGAAGCCGGCGCTGATCGCGAGGTCGTCGGTCAGCTTGCCGACCGCGTTGATCTCCACGCCCTGCACACGCTTCTTGCCCACCTGGTAATAAAGCAGGTCGGTCGGATCCTGCACGACATCGTTGGTCACCGTGGTGCTGTAGAGCGCGCCAGTGAGCAACAGCTTCGAGCCGAGCAGGTCCCACTTCGTGCCGATTTCGGCGGTGCGTGCCTTTTCCGGATCGAAGTTGGGATTGTCGGCGCTGTTCGCCGCGGAGGAGAGCGTGAGCGTGTTGCCGCCCGGAGGCTGCTGCGACTGCGCGAAGTTGACGTAGATGCTGCCATTCGCGGCGGGCTTGTACAGCACGCCGATTTTGTAGTTCATCAGGTTGTCGCTGACGCTGGTATCCACGCCCGGGACAATGCTGCCGGCAGGCAGCCGGCCGCAGACAGGACCGTTACGTGCACCGCAAACCACGAGGCTGGAGAAATCGGTCTTGTAGTGGTCCATGCGTACACCGGCGTTCACCTGCCAGTGTTCACCGAACTTGAATGTGTCGAAGAAGTACGCGCCCGCCGTGTTGGTCTTGCCGTTGCTGAGCGCACCGGTCTCGCCGTACTTCAGGCCGCCGACATCGGAGTCGGGGTGATACAGGTTGGCAACGGGCCAGGTGCTGCCGTTGAGCGGGCCCATGCCGATGGTGCGAGCTTCTTCGGACGTCAGTTCGATACCGGTGCTGATGTCCTGCGTGAAGCCACCCGCGTCGATCGATGCGGTCAGGTTGGTCTGGTTGGTGGCGATCCGGTTGGACTGGTGCTTGAACGTCGGGTTGCTACGCGTGATCGTCCAGGTGGACGGGTCCAGCGGGTTAGGCGTCGCAAGATTCGCCGTCGCGCCCATGAACGACGTCAGAAGGTAATCCTCCGTCGTACGGCCCCAGCGCGACGTATTGTGCAGGGCGACCTTGTCGCTGAAGTCGTGTTCGACCAGGACCGTGAACATGTCCTGGGTCACGTGGTCGTGATCCTGGTTCGTGCCGTAGTAGTTGTTCGGGTCGACCTTGGCGGCGTCATTGAGGAATGCGCGCGCGTCGGGACTGCTGTAGCCCGGCAAGCCGATGGTCGGCACGCCGCCGTCGGGAACATTGTTCTGCTTGATGTGCAGGTAGTCGATGTACACGCGGGTGGGCGTGCCCAGGCCGAAGGCCAGCGAGGGCGCAAAGCCCCAGCGGTTGTTCTCGATATCGTCGCGACCGTAGACGTTGCTCTTCTGGTCCATCACGTTGAGGCGAACCGCAGTGGTTGCGTCGAGCTGCTGGTTGATGTCGGCCGTACCGCGGCGGCGCTGGCCGCTGCCGCCCTGGAGCGAGCCGGATTCGCCATCGCCCAGTACCGCCTGCTTGGTCACCAGGTTGATCGCGCCGGTCGGCGCGGTGCGGCCGTATTCGGTGCCATCCGGACCCTTGGTGACTTCGATCTGCTCGATATTGAAGACGTCGCGTGACACGGTGCCGGTGTCACGCACGCCGTCGACGAAGATGCTGCTCGACGTATCGAAGCCGCGCATATAGATCGCGTCGCCCGTGTTGGTCGCGCCGTTCTCGCCCACGTAGAAGGTGCCAACGCCCGGGCTGTTGCGCAGGGCTTCGGTCAGCGTGGTCGCACCCTGCTGCTTCATCAGCTCCTTGCCAATCACCTGGATGGTTTGCGTGGTGTCGAGCAGGGATTGGGTGAATTTCGGCGAGGACACTTTGTCGACGCGGAAGTCGCTCGAGCGGTCGGCGTCGACCTGCATGCCGGGGAGTGCCTGGACGTCGCTGGCCTTGGCCTGCTGCGGCGGTGCGTCGACCGTATCGCTGGCGACGGCGGCATGCGCGAAAGTCAGGAGGACGGCGGCACCGACGGTGCGCGCGGCAGGAGCGGCGTGTTTGCGGCTCTTGATGAAGGCCATGGGTGATTCCCTTGCGAGGCAATGAACAAAATGGGTCGGCAGACCGAATCGGGCACGAGTTCGCCCGACGCGGGCCGATGGCTCACGGTGGTCGACTTCATGGGTGCCCTGACTGACGGGTCGTGCACGGGCGTTAGCCCGATGTGACGCATATCGTAAGGGTAATGAGAATGATTCGCAATCTAAAGCGAAGCTTTACCTCAGGCGGTCCAGGCGAAGCCGCTCGCGGTCATCGCGCAGCCGGGCGACAGCGCCGTAAGCCGTACCGACGGCAGCCATGCAGCTGGCCCCGGTCAGCAGGATCAGCAACAGGATCTGGTACTTCACGGCCTCGACGGGATCGGCGCCCGCCAGCAACTGGCCCGTCATCGTCCCCGGCAGGGTAATGACACCCGCCGCAGCCATCTGGTTGATGACCGGCACCATGGCCGTGCGGATGGATCGGCGCAGGAGCGGCGCCGTGGCCGTGCCGAAGGTCGCGCCAAGCATCAACTGGGCCTCGATCGCGTCGCGTTGCTGGCGCACATTGTCGAGAACACCCGCCAGCGCGATGCTCGCCGCATTGAGAATGCTGCCCAGCAGGATGCCGACCAGGGGAATGGCGTAGCGCGCGTCGTACCACGGGTGCGGACGGATGGCTGTCAACAGCGCAAAGCACGCCGTCARCAGGACGATGCCCAGCACGTTAGGTAACGCCACCAGGACATTTCCCCCCACCAGTCGGCGCACCGGACGGACCGCGACTTCGCGGACGGCGACCAGGGACATGGCCAGTACAAGAATCGCGGTCAGCCACGGCGAATGCCCCGCGAACACGTAACGGAGCAGGTAGCCGACGGCGACCAGCTGGACCACCATGCGCACCGAGGCGATCAACAGCGCGCGATGGAAGYGCAGGCGCAGCCCGATCGACAACGCGGCGTCGACCACGAGGAGAAGGGTGGCGATCGCGATGTCGCCGGCGTGCAGGGAGATCGGCGTCATGTGGCAAGGACTCCGCCGGCCTGCATATGAAGTGTGAGTTCGCCCACACGATCCGCCTGCGCGGCGTCGTGAGTCACCCAGATAGCCGTGGTACCGGCGGCGAGCCGCTTGGCGATCAAGGCTTCGACGGCTTGCGTGGAGACCGGATCCAGCGACGCCGTCGGCTCATCGAGCAGCAGCAGCCGCGGCTCGGCGAGCAGGGCGCGGATCAGTGCGAGACGCTGGCGTTCACCCGTGGAGGCTTCTTCGATAGAGCGCTCGAAGAGGGCCGGGGGGACGAACAACGCGGCCCCGAGTGCTCGCCACTCCGCTTCGCGTTCCTGGGGGAAGTGTTCGGCAACCGTGTCCGCCCACCAGCCGCTGCGGGCGGGAACCAGCGCCACCAGGCGCCGCCAGTCCGGCGCGGAAAGCGATGCCCGGTCGATCCCGGCGAACATGATCCTGCCCTCGTTGGGATCCAGGTCCGCGATCATGCGGAGCAGAAGCGTTTTTCCGGACCCGGACGCGCCCGTCAGGGCGAGGCACTGGCCCCCCGCCACGCTGAAAGTGAAAGGACCCACCAGGGTGTTGCGCAGTCCTTCTACGATTAGGCTCATGATAGGTTCCGTATGGGAGCGAGCACAGGCTGCCGGCCGCGCCTTAGGGCATGCTTACGGGCAGGTACTAAGCAAGGCATAAGGCCGGCACTCCGATAATGGCACCGGGCTGCCGTTTCCGTAGACACGTCCCGTCGCACGGATGCGATACCCGAAGCTTTCGTCCGCCATGGAGGACTTGGATCGTGAACATCATTGTCGTCGAGGACGACATCCGTCTCGGCACAGCGATCAAGCGCGCGCTCGAGCACCTCGCCTATACGGTGACGTGGCTGCGCACGGGCGTGGAAGGTCTCGAAGCACTGCGCGACCAATCCGTCGACCTCGTGCTCCTCGACCTGGGGTTGCCTGAGAAGGACGGCATCGAGGTGATTACCGAGGCGCGCCGTCTGAAGGTCAAGACGCCCATCCTCGTCATGACGGCGCGTGACAGCATCGAGTCCCGCGTACGTGGCCTGGACGCGGGCGCCGACGACTACATGACCAAGCCGTTCCACCTCGACGAGCTCGCAGCGCGTATCCGGTCGCTGGCTCGTCGTGCCCAGGGACTGGCCGATAATCACTTGGAATCGGGTGCGCTTTCGCTCAACCTCAGCACGCTCGAGGTGACGTACCAGGCGCGCCGCATCGAGCTGACCCGGCGCGAGTTCGCGTTGCTCCGCATGCTGATGGAACGCCACGGCAAGATCGTTCGCCGCGAGTCGATCGAGTGCTCGGTGTACGGCATGGATTCGGACGTCAGCCCGAATGCGCTGGAGGTCCTCGTCCATTCGCTGCGGCGCAAGCTCAGCCCCGATGCGATCCGGACCGTGCGTGGCTTCGGCTACATGGTGCCGCGGGACCTCTCGTGAATCCCCGGAAGCAGAATCGTCATCCAGTGGACAGCAACGCATAAGGTAACTAAGGCATCGTTGGCGACAGACTTCCCGAGAGCCCTTCATGTCTCCTGTCGTGTCGCTGTCACCTCCATCGCCAAGCGAGCCCGCTCGTACACCCATGCACGGGAACGCAGCGCTCATGCGACGACGCGTCGCGGCCTGGCTCGCGCGCCATCTGGTCGCTCCGGCGAAGAACCTGGTGGGTGCAGGCGAGCTTCCGGCATCCGGTATCCAGCGCATCCTCATTTGCCGCCCCAACCACCGGCTGGGTAACACGTTGCTGCTGACGCCGTTGCTGGTCGAGATAGAGCGGCGTTTTCCCGGGGCAGAAGTGGACCTGCTGTCGGCCGGACCGGCAGCCCATGCGGTGTTTCGTGGCTTCGATATCGTCGGCGACTGCACCACGCTCGACCGTCGCGCAGCGCGGCGTCCGTTGGCGACGATCGGTGCATTGCGCAAGTTGCGTTCGCGCCGCTACGACCTGGTGATCGATGCCGCGGCGGGATCGTCGTCGGGACGTATTGCCAGCGCCATGGCGAAGGCACGCTTTCAGCTACGCACGGATGCCATGCCGACGGATGGCATGGCCATGCATCTGGCGGCCCGACCGGTCCAGGCACTGCGCTGGGCACTGGGCGTCGCCGTCGGGGACGAGGTTCCCCGGCTGGACGTGCGCCTCACCGATGTGGAACGACGAAGTGGCCGCGACGCACTCGCACGCGTGCTGCGTGATGCGAACGAGCGAGGCTTGCCGGTGATGGCGATCTTCCCCAATGCGACCGGGTCCAAGCGCTTGCCCTCCGACTGGTGGAGTGTCTTCACGACCGAACTCGTTGCCCGGACCGGCGACACGTGCGTCGTCGAACTGGTTTCCGCCGACGGCCAGTCGCGTCTGGGCGGTGGCTTTCCGACGTACTACACGAGTGATCCGCGCAAGCTGGCGGGATTCATCGAGGCGGCAGGCACCTATATCAGCGCGGATTGCGGCGTGATGCATCTTGCCGCAGCGACCGCCGCGACGACGGTCGGTATTTTTGGGCCCACTGATCCTGCGCGTTATGCGCCCTATGGTCGGAACAACGTCGCCATTGCCTGCGACGACGGATGCCCGCGCGGCGCAGCGTTGAGAGCCGCCGCACATCTGGCTCGATGCAGCTCGTTGTAGGAGCCGATTCATCAGCGATAGCCAGGTTGCCGCGCACCCCATCGCCGCTAAAGCGCCTCCTCCAAAAAGCAGGTTTCAGAGCAAGAAAAAAGGTTCATCGCGGAATTCCGGGGACGCTGCAGGGGGCGGTTCACTCGCTTCGCGAGTGCATGTTTTTAGCGGCTCGCGCCGCCGCTTGCTTGGGTGGTGAGGCGCAGAGCCTTCGGTGCCCACCCTCGCTGCTCAGACACGTCCTCCGCGTTTCGTACCGGAAAGGCCGCTGCGCGGCCGTTTGCTTATTTGGCCTGCGGCCGCTCCACTTGTGCGGAACTCGCCTCGAGGGTGGGCACCGAAGGCTCTCCCGAACCCTGAGGTTCGTGCGGGTCGAGCCGACGGAGCAGCGCCGCTCCGGCTACTGGCTCGTCGGCATCGCCAAACGGTCGACCCCAGCGCGCTGAGATCGTCCGCGAGTCAGCGCAGCGGCGAGGAAAACGCTCGCCGCGCCGGAAATGACGTATCTGCACGACCGCCGTAACGGTCCGCTTGGGCGGCCAC
>NZ_JBFUIT010000115.1:0-11510 GCF_056401735.1 Luteibacter sp. P4_D7_3 | reverse complement strand
GCGCAGAACGCGGCGCGAACGAGTACATGTTTCATGGATAACTCCGGTTACGGATTGAGGTCGAGACTGATCTGGCCGAGTTCGTCCGTGCCCTTGGCGGACAAGTGCGTGGGCACCTTCACGGGCCAGTCGAAGGCGATGCGCTGTGCCTCGCGACCACCCACCTCGCGCGCGGCTTCCACCACCAGCTCGTAGTGGCCAGGCGCGAGCGCGCCCAGTGGCGGCTTGCCGTCGATGAAGCGCAACTGGTGCTGGCCCGCCGGGCGCGTCGCACCCGAAACGCCGTCGATCGGCATGGTCTGGTCGCGGCCGCTACGGCGCCACCACTGACGCATGTCTTTCAGCCATTTGGTGCCTTCGCCATCGGCCTTCTTCATGTCGTACCAGACCGCCAGGTTGGCGGCGACGCTGTGGTCCTCACGCTCAAGCCAGACGGCGACGTAGGGGCGGTGGTATTCGGCCACCTTCAGCTGGGGGATTTCTACGGTGAGATTCAGGTCGGCGGCGGCGACAGGTGCCGTCACGGCGACGCACAGAAGTATCGGAAGCAGACGACGCATGGCGGATCCGTCAGTGAATGAAGATGAGAGCGATGACCACCGGGAGCACGAGACCGAGGGCCACCATGGGCCAGGTCATGCGGCGCTGGCCGGCATGCATCTGCAGCAGGAGCAGGCCAGTGAGCGCAAAGACGACACAGGCGAGCGCGAAGATGTCGATGAACCAGCTCCACACCGGCCCGGTGTTGCGGCCCTTGTGCAGGTCGTTGACGTAGGCGAGYCAGCCGCGGTCGGTGGTCTCGTACTGAATCTCACCGGTTTCCCGGTCGATGCTCACCCAGCCATCGCCACCGGGGCGCGGCAGCGACACAGCCACCTCGTCGTCGCTCCAGTCTCCCGGGCGTCCTTCAACCGGCGCGCCGGTGTTGCCGGTGACGAAGGCCGCCACCGGCGTCGGCAGGGGCGCGGATGTCGGACGTCGTGCGACGAGCTGCGTGAGCAGGTCGGCGGGCAGCGTCGCGACGCGTCGCTCGACATGCGGTGAGGCTTCGATACGGGCGGCATGATTGAGCGTGAACCCGGTGACCGAGAACAGCAGGAGCACCACCAGCGAGATAGCCGAACTGATCCAGTGCCACCGGTGCAGGTGCTTGAGCCAGAACGCGCGGCGGTGCCGGTCGACGGTGTCGCGCATGCGTGGGAGGGCCCCTGAAGCCGTGGTCGGAAAGCGGGCCGATGTTAACAACAATGCGAATCGTTCGCAATTGGAGCAACGTGAACGGCTGCCGAAATCCTGCCGTGACAACATGCGTGCGCGCCCTTCCGAAGCGTATCCTTCCCGACCATGCGCATTCTCCTAGCCGAAGACGACGCCGCCATCGCCGCGGCCGTGCGTTCCTCCCTCGAACAAGGGGGGCACGCCGTCGACCATGTTTCCGATGGCGCCAGTGCCGATAACGCCCTGCGCGATCACGACTACGACCTGCTGGTGCTCGATCTGGGCTTGCCCATGCTCGATGGCAGCGAAGTGCTTGCACGCGCGCGTAAGCGCGGCGCCGTCCTTCCGGTGCTGGTGGTCACCGCACGCGAGGGCCTGAAGGAGCGCGTACGCGTACTCGACCTCGGCGCCGACGATTACCTCGTCAAGCCCTTCGCATTAGCCGAGTTCGACGCACGGGTGCGCGCCCTGCTCCGTCGGCGGACCAGTCATGGCACGCCTGAGTTCCGCATCGGTCGCCTGCGCCTGGATATCCCCGGTCACCGTGCGTGGATCGGCGATGTCCCGCTGGACCTGACGGCACGCGAGTTCGGTCTGATCGAGGCGCTCGCCATCCGCGCCGACAAGGTCACCAGTCGCGCGCAACTGGTCGAAGCCCTTTGCAACTGGGACGAAGACCTGACCGACAACGGCCTGGACATCGCCCTGCATCGCTTGCGCCGCAAGCTGGGGGGCTCAGGTACCAGCGTTCGCACCATCCGCGGCCTGGGTTACCTGCTCGAAGAATCCGCGGATGCCTGAGCGTCGCCACGCGGGGTACCGTCCGTCCCGGCCCAGCCTGCGTCGTCGCCTGCTCACCTTCCTGCTGGTACCCGTCCTCGGCGTACTCCTGCTCGACGCGGTGATCGGCTATTTCGTCGCCCTGGCCTACTCCAACCGCGTGCACGACTCGGATCTCTCCGACTCGGCGCTGACCCTGTCCGAGATGATCGGCAACGATGCGCTACGCGGAGAACTCACCGCGCAGGCGCGCTTCCTGCTCGAATACGATCCAGACGGGCGCAACTACTACACGGTTTTCAGCGACCGGCACGGCCGGCTGATCGGCAATGCCGAACTCCCCGGCCCCGAAGGCAGCGTGCCCGCCGATGGCCCGCCGCGGCTCTACGACACGGCCCTGGGGCGCAAACCTTTGCGCGCGGCGGTCATGCGCGTGAGCAACCGCCACGAAGCGGGAGATGTCCTGACCATCACGGTGGCCGAGAGCCTGCGCGACCGGCATACCCGGGCGCGCGAAATCCTCTTCCTGACCCTGCCCATGCAGGCCCTGCTGATCGCGGCCGTACTGTGCCTGGTGTGGTTCGGCGTGAGCCACGGACTGCGCGTACTGGATCCACTGACCGCACGCCTGAGCCGGCGCGAGCACGACCTCGGCCCCATCGGCGAAGAAGATGTGCCGATCGAGATCCTTCCGCTCACCCGAACCATCGATGACCTGTTTGCACGCATGCGGAATATGCTCGGCCTGCAGGAGCGATTCATCGCCGACGCCGCGCACCAGTTGCGGACACCGTTGGCCGGTATCCAGTTGCACGTGGAATCTTTCGACGGCGCCACCGATGACACCCAACGCAGCCAAGCCCTGGGCCACGTACATCGCCTGGCTGCCCGCGCCGCCCGGACCTCGGCGCAGTTGCTTGCTCTCACCCGCACCCAGGCGCCAGACCTGCCCGATCACGACGGCATGGAGGTCATCGACCTGTCCACGGTGGTACCGGAGGCCGTGGCCATGCGCGTGCACCAGGCGCTCGCCCTGGGCGTGGACCTCGGCTACGAAGGTGGCGACGGCGCCTGCCTGGTCCGCGGCGACGCACTCCAGGTCCAGGAGATCATCGACAACCTCGTCGACAACGCGTTCCACTACGCCGGTCGCGGCTGCACCGTCACGGTGCTGCTCGGCCGCCACGTGGATGAGTTCGTGCTCGCCGTGGAGGACGACGGTCCCGGTGTTGCCGACGCCTTCCTTGCCCTGCTGGGCGAGCGGTTCTTCCGCGTCCCCGGCGGCGATGAGGACGGGACGGGTCTGGGCCTGGCCATCGTGGAGAGCATCGCCGAACGCCACGCGGCGCAGGTCGCCTTCCTGCGCGCGGCCTCGGGCGGGCTGCGCGTGGAGGTCCGCTTCCCCGCCGTGACAGGAAAGCCAACTGAAACCACGCACTGAGACCATGCTCTTCATGAGCAATCCAGGCTACGAGGCTTCGGCGTGAGCAGCACCGCGGAATTCCGGTTCGAAGGGGGGCGCGACGGCGTCCTGCTGATCCACGGCCTGACGGGCACGCCCACCGAAATGCGCATCCTTGGCAAGGGCTTGAACCGCGCGGGTTTCACTGTCGTCGGCGTGCGCCTGGCCGGCCATTGCGGCACCGAGGAGGACCTCCTCGCCACGACGTGGGAAGACTGGTACGCCAGCGTCGAAGCCGCCGCGGAGGAACTTCGCGGGCGGGTCGACCGCGTCTTCGTGGCCGGCCTGTCGATGGGCGCCCTGCTCGCCCTGCGCCTGGCTGCCGTTCGCCCCGACTGGGTCGATGGCGTGGGCGTGTTCGGCGCTACCTTCCGCTATGACGGCTGGTCGATTCCCTGGACAGGCCGATTCTCGTTCATGCTGCCGATGTTCAAGCGCCTGGGCATCGGCAAGAACCGCGTTTTCATCGAGCAGCCCCCCTACGGCATCCGCGACGAGCGCCTGCGCGCGCAGGTCAGCGCCGCGATGTTCTCCGGCGATAGCGAAGCCGCCGGCCTCCCCGGCAATCCCTGGGACGCCCTGGCCGAGATGGTCGAACTGTCGCGCGACGTGCGTCGTCGCCTGCCCGATGTCGTCGCGCCCTGTTTTGTCGCGCATGCGGCGGACGACGATGTCGCGAGTGTCGCCAATGCGGACCTCGTCGCGCGTCGTGTTCGCGGACCGATCGAAATGCTCCTGCTCGGCGACAGCTACCACATGATCACGATCGACCGGGAGCGCCGCATGCTGATCGAGCGCACGGCGGATTTCTTCAGTCGCGTCGCCCGCGACGCACGACCTGCGCGCATGGCAGCCTGATCGGATGCATGGGCTGGCCCTGGCGCTGTGGATCGCCTATGTCCTGCTCGATACCGGTGGGCAACTGGCCTTCAAGGCGGCCGCCGTCGACGACCGCGCCGGCGATGGACTGGCACGCTGGCGCTACATGCTTGGGCGGGCATGGATATGGATCGGCATCGGCTGCTATGTGGCCGTGTTCATGGTCTGGATCGCCTTCCTGTCCCTGGTGCCGCTTTCCGAAGGCGTGCTGCTCGCCGCGATCAACATCGTCGCGATCATGGTGGCAGGGCGATTCCTCTTCCATGAGCGCCTGACTCCTTTGCGCGTTACCGGCATCCTGCTGGTAGCGGCGGGTGTCGCCATCGTCGGGGCCGGCTCGTGAAGCGCTTCTACCTCATTGGTTTTACGCTGCTGCTGGCCTTCGACACGCTCAACCTGCTCTGCTTCAAGGCGGCCGGCGCACATGCCCTGCCGCTGGAAATGAGCACGGCCTGGCTGCTCCGCGTGTTCTCGCACCCGTGGGTCTACGGCGCGATCGCCGGCTACATCGGCGCCTTCGTCACCTGGATGAGCCTGCTCAAGCACGCACCGATCGGCCCGGCGTTCGCCGCGTCGCACCTGGAAGTCGTCACCGCGATGGCGCTGTCGTGGTGGGTGTTCTCCGAACCGGTCACCCTCACGCAGATCGCCGGCGCCGGCGTCATCGTTGCCGGCATCGTCTGCCTGGCCTTTGCCGAAGGCAGCGCCAAGCCTGCAGGAACCGATTCATCAGCGAACGGGTGCTTGCCCAACACCTAGGTCGCGAGGAAGCGTTCGACCGTCACGCGGTCCGGATTGGAGCTCCCCGCGCCGTCACCGCTGAGTAGTTCGAAGGTCAGGTGATCGTCAGTGACATCGATGCCAAAGAAGATGAAATTGAAACCCTTCCGATCGAACGTGACGGTGTAGAACCCCTTGGGTGTGCCGGTTTCGTCGGGCTCGCCGAACGAGCGATCGAGTGCGCCCGACGGGAGGTGTCGCCCGATCACCGCCTTCTTGCTCTCGATCGTGCCGTCGTAATAGGGGCTTCCGATCACCGCGACGCCACCATGGCTGGAAGTCTGCAGGTGAATGGGCATGGCGATACCGTCCTTGGCGCCTGTGCCACCGTAGTGAATCTCCAGCAGCTTGCCGCCATTGAAGCCCGGCGCGACATGTCCTTTGTCGTCCAACGCGACGAGCAACCCGACCTTGGGACTACGCGTCATGATGGTCCCGGCGCCCCACAAACCGGCTTCTCCCGACCAGGCCAGTTTCTCGATCTCGTTCCGGTCGGCGCTGTCACCGGTGACCACGAACTCGCCATTCGTTCCGAAGGCGGGATCGGGCTGGCCTGTCGGGAGCAGACGCAGAATCCGTGCATTTCCGCCGGACGTTGCCGTGCTCAGAACGATCTTTCCATCGTCCTGAAGTACGGCATCCGTGATCCGCCCGCGAGGGTTCAGGGGAACATCGACCAGCGCGTAACCCTTGCCGGCAAAGACCGGGTCCAACCGGCCTGAAGCGCCGAAGCGAAACACGATGCCGCCGTACCGTCCTTCGACATTCTTCGTCGTCCCGACGAAGAAGAAGCCATCGTCCTGTGCGGGAAGCGCGAACCCCTTGACGACCCCCGGCTCGGCGGGCGGGCGAATGCCGTTCAGATTTACGTAGCCGTTGATGCCGAATGCCGCGTCGAGTTCACCGGTATCTGTCCTGCGCGTGAGCATCCACGTATCGCTTGCCTGCGACCTGAGCACCAGCACCGTGGCGCCGTCGGCCATCGGCAACGGCTGGGCACCCTGCAAGGTCTCTTCAGGCAACGGAGGCTCGATAACGACACCCTGCTCGCCAAACGAAGAATCGAACTCGCCGGTGGGTGTAAGCCTTGCCAGGCCATACTGCCAGCTGGCCCACGGGCGGATGACACGGGGGAGAAACCTCGACAACCAGGATCGCCACCCGCGCAGGGCTGGAATGCAGCCCATGGCCAGCATGATATGTCCGTCTGTCGTCCGCCGCATGGCGCGAAGGAGCTCACTCCCGCCCGGCTCAACGTGATAACCGTCGACCTTGAGTTCGGTTTTCCCACCGTTGCCGAAGGACGCGTCGCTCTCGCCCTGCTTGCGCGTGTTGGAACCMTTCATGACGATCTCCTTTCGTCCTGGTGGCTATCCCTGGCACCCGGCGACGATTCATTCGCACCGGTACCCGCACGCTAAAACCAAACGGTGACATCCACCATAGCCCGAAGGTTGTAGGCGGTCGTTCAAGCCCGTCCCTGCTCCACCAACGTCAGCGCCACCTTATCCCTCAGATACACCGGCAAAGCCAGTTCCGGCGCCACAGCCTCGCCATCACGGAACGCCCGCGCCGCCACTTCGGCAACGTGCCGCGCCTGCGGAAAGCGCGCACCGTCCGCCGAGCGGATCGGCGCGGCGATGCGTTCCCGGAGAATCGCCTCGTAGGTTGCCCAGCCCGTGCCGACAACGTGCCATGCCGTGGCCTCGGGCAAGATCAGCGCCGCAGCGGTGTCCACCCGCTCGCGGTCGATCAGCGTGATGCTGCCATCGTCTTCGCGGCGCCATGCGGCGACATAGATCTCACCCATGCGCGCATCGATGACCGAAAGAATCGCGGCATCGTCTTCGGGGGCTTCCAGCGCCAGCGCCTGTAACGACGAGACGGTAACGACAGGCACGTCGAGAGCCATCGCCATGCCCTGGGCCAGCGACACACCAAGACGCACCCCGGTGAACGCGCCGGGCCCGCGGCCGACCGCGATGCCGTGGAGCGAGGTGCGGCTCAGACCGGCTTCGGCGAGCAAGGCGTCCGCCATCGGCAGAACGAGTTCGGCGTGCCGGCGCGGCGYGATCTCACTGCGCTCGATCACCTCGTCACCATGGACGAGGGCGACCGAGCAGGCTTCCGTGGAGGTTTCGATGGCAAGGAAGTTCATGGCGTTTCCGACGTGGGGTTGAGMGGCACGCCCTGGGCGTACCAGTCGATCCGGCGAGTCAGGTACATCAGCAGCGCGATGACTGCCACGAGCACGACCGAACCGATCAGGAGCGCGTACTGTTCCGCGCCGATCAGGCCATACAGTATGGCGTAAACCAGGGTGAGCACGCCGCCAAGCGCCAGGCCGGCCGTCCGCGCACGCAAGGCCGCCATCGCGTAGCCACCCACGATCAACACGACCGTCGCGGCGGCGACGGCGTAAGCCGGGCCGAATCCGATCTGTTCAGAAAGCGCCAGCAGGAGGACATAGAAGCTGGTCATCGCCGCACCGACCAGCAGGTATTGGACGGGATGGAGACGCAGGCCCTTCAGTACTTCGAAAAGGAAGAAGGCCACGAAGGTCAGCGCAATGAACAGCAGGCCGTATTTGCCGGCGCGATCGTTCTGCTGGTACACCCCACCAGGCTGGTAGAACTTCACGCCGAAGGCCGAGGGGGAGAGGCGTTCAGCCACCTCCTGGTTTGCCGCGTCCCAATGCTGGCCATACGCACGGTTGAGGTCGAGGATTTTCCAGGAGGCATCGAAGCCGGTGGCCGTCACGCTGCGCCGGGTGGGCAGCAGCGAACCGGTGAAGCTGGGATCAGGCCATGACGAACGCATCTGTACGCTGTTCGTACGGGCCAGAGGCAGCGACGAGAAAGACTCCGTGCCGGCGACGCTGAGCTTGAGTTCGAATTCGACCGGCGCCTCGCGGTCCGGCTCGATAATGATGGGCGCCGCCAGCACCGTGTAAGGCCCCATGCGCGCGGTGGACGACGACAACCGCACCGCATGGCCATCGACGACGACCGAGGTAATGCCCTGCAGTCCGCGCGTATCGGCGATCAGCACGCGGACTTCCGCTTTGCCGGTGAACCAGGTGGACCCCGCTTCGGTGGCAAACCGCCGCAGATCGGCAGGAAGGAAATGACCACGGATGCTGACCTCGCCTGTGTACGTCGGCACCACGTACATGCCGGACGAACGCTTGTCGACCGTGAGATCGGCGACCGTGTCCATGTCATCGGCCAGTACGATTTCCGTCCCGTCGACCACCTTCGCAACCGCGCCCGCGGCATCGTGGGTCTCCCGCTGCGTCGGCACGGCGAGCACGAGGCCGCCGATCACTTGCGGTCCGCCCCAGCCATCCGCGACGCGGCCGACGGCGGTATCTCGCATGGCCTGCCGTTCGCGCACCAGCCCATCGGCCTGCGTCAGCGGAATCAACATGAGCAGCGCGAGCAGCCCGATGCCAAGGACCTTGGCGGTAATCGATTGCATCCAGCGAAACATCGGTCTCTCCCTTCCTGATAGATGGGAACGATGCTGGGCCGGTCATGGGTGCGCCACCGGCGCCGGCCGTGGCGAAGTGCGGGCGAGGAGGGGCGAAACGGTGTCGACCAGGTCCGGGAGGAATCAGGCCTGGGAGGGAACCGGCGCGAAAAACGCCGTGACGTCGCCGAGCTCACGCGTGCGCGGCATCGGCGGCAGGCTGGCAAGAAACAGCCGTCCGTAGCCTTTGGTGCTGAGCCGCGGATCGCACAGCACCAACACGCCGCGATCGTGCACGTCGCGGATCAGGCGCCCCGCACCCTGCTTGAGCGCGATGACGGCGGTGGGTACCTGCCAGCCCATGAAGGGATTGATGCCGGCTTCTTCGAGCGCTTCGAGCCGTGCCTGGAGCACGGGATCGTCCGGCATGGCGAAGGGAAGCTTGTCGATGACGACCACACTCAGGGCTTCGCCGGCGACATCCACGCCTTCCCAGAAGCTTGCCGCACCGAGCAACACCCCCCGGCCGCTCGCGCGGAATTCCTCGAGCAGGCGATGTCGCGGTGCCGTGCCCTGCACGAACAACGGCCAGGGCACGCGACCTTCCAGCAGTTCCGCCGCACGACGCAGCGCACGGTGCGAGGTGAACAGGAGAAACGCTCGGCCATCGGAGGCGTCCAGCACGGGGCGGATCGCCGCGATGACGCGGTCGGTATAGTCACGCGCTGCGGGATCCGGGAGATCTTTCGGCAGATAAGCGAGCGCCTGCCGCTGGTAGTCGAAGGGACTCTCGACATGCAGCGTCTGCGGGTCTTCGATGCCGAGCTGGCGGGCGAAGTGCGCGAAGTCGCCGGCAATCGAAAGGGTGGCCGAGGTATGGATCCACGCGGCATCCGTCGCCATGCGCATCGCGCGCAGCGGCGTGGCGAGATCCAGCGGCGTCGCGTGCAAGGCGAAGCCCCGGGGCCAGGTTTCGTACCAGCGCACGTCGGAAGCGGAATGCTCTTCGGCAATGCGATCCAGGCGCAGACTGAGCATCTGCGCCCGTTCGAACACGTTGGCCAGCCCGCGCGAGCGCTCGCCGAGGGARGAAAGCAGATCTGACAGCGCGGCCATGACGTCGCGCAGCTCGCCGAGAAGTTCGTGCACCACCTCGTCGCGGTCGAGCGCGCCGAAGGGACCACGCGACGGCAGCGGATCCATAGCCAGGCGCAGGCGCTTGATCAGGTCCTGGACCACTTCCACCGGTTCGAGCAGCTGGCTGGTCGCGCCGGTGACGCCTTGCGCTTCGGCCAGCGCGTCCTGGGCAAGGTCCGACATCTGTCGCGCGCTGACGCTCTGCGAGAAGAACTGACCGGCCAGCTCGGGAATCTGGTGCGCTTCGTCGAGGATGAAGGCATCGGCGCTCGGCAGAATTTCGCCGAAACCTTCCTGCTTCAGCGCGAGATCGGCCATCAGCAGATGGTGATTGACCACGACGATGTCGGCCTCCATGGCCTCGCGCCGGGCCTTGACCACATGGCAGTCCTCGAAGAACGGGCACTCCGTTCCCAGACAATTCTCAGGCGTTGAGGTGACGCGCGGCCATACCGGAGAGTCCTCCGGAATATCGATCATCTCCATGCGGTCGCCTCGCCGGGTGCGCGCCGACCAGGCGCGGATGGCGGAGAGCTGGCCGACCAGCTGGCGGTCCGGGTTGCCCTCGCGGACAGCCTGATCGAGCCGGTACAGGCACAGGTAATTGGCCCGCCCCTTGAGCAGGCTGGTCTTGGCGCGGCTGCCCAGCACGGCGTGCACGCGCGGCAGGTCGCGGAAGAACAGCTGGTCCTGCAGGGCCTTGGTGCCGGTGGAAACAATGACCTTGCGCCCCGACATCAAGGCGGGGACCAGGTAGGCAAAGGTCTTGCCCGTGCCCGTGCCGGCTTCGGCGATCAGGACGTCGCGGTCCTCGATGGCCGTGGCCACCGCTCCGGCCATGCGCTCCTGCGCCTCGCGGGGCGCGAAACCGGGTACTTCACGGGCAAACGGGCCCTCCGCGCCGAGGATCGCGGCCACATCGGATGCAGTCATCGCTCAAGTATCGCCTACAATGGCAGTCTTTTCGTCTTCCAAAGCGCGCCCCTTCGCGGCGCGAGCCGAGAGCCCACGCATGGATAAGAGTTTCGAGCCCAGCCCGATCGAGTCGAAGTGGTACGCCCAGTGGGAGGCCAACGGCTATTTCAAGCCGTCGGGCAAGGGCACCCCCTACACGATCATGCTGCCGCCGCCCAACGTCACGGGCACGCTGCACATGGGTCATGCGTTCCAGCACACGATCATGGACACCCTGGTCCGCTACCACCGCATGCGCGGCTTCGACACGTTGTGGCAGCTGGGTACCGACCATGCCGGTATCGCGACGGAGATGGTGGTCACCCGCCAGCTCAACGCGGAAGGCAAGCAGCGCTCGGACTTCGACCGCGACGCGTTCATCAGCCGCGTGTGGGAATGGAAGGCCGAGTCCGGCGACACCATCGGCCGCCAGATGCGTCGCATGGGCGTCTCGGGCGACTGGAGCCGCGAAGTCTTCACCATGGATCCGGGCCCGTCGAAGGCTGTCGTCGAGACCTTCGTGCGCCTGCACGAGGAAGGCCTGATCTACCGTGGCCAGAAGCTGRTCAACTGGGACCCCGTGCTGAAAACCGCCATCTCCGACCTCGAAGTGGTCAGCGAGGAAGAAGACGGTTCGATGTGGTCGATCCGCTATCCGCTCGCCGATGGTTCGGGCGAACTTGTCGTCGCCACCACCCGCCCGGAAACCATGCTGGGTGACGTCGCCGTCGCCGTGCATCCGGAAGACGAGCGCTACGCGCACCTGATCGGCAAGATGCTCAACCTGCCGTTGTCCGATCGCCAGATCCCGATCATCGGCGACGACTAC
>NZ_JBFUIT010000114.1:0-11538 GCF_056401735.1 Luteibacter sp. P4_D7_3 | reverse complement strand
ATGCCGCGACGTTCGCGGCGGGAAGTTTTCCGGTTCACTGATCACCGAGTCGGGCGCGGCGACGGACTTGCGTCCCCTCAGCTGTTTCGCCGTGAGAGGCAGGCACTCGCCCTTCTCGTTGATCTCGCGTATCGCACAGGCCGCCGGGTGGGTAGCCGCGGCGACATCGTAAGCCTCGAGGATCGAGCGCCTTGCTTCGAGGTAGGACGGTCGATCCTTTGAAATCGTAGCCATGGCGCCATACTCCGCTCGACGCCAACAAGGGCGCCCCCAACCGCGAGGCTGCGCCCTGCGCCGTTACCCCGCCGTTAGCCTCGCGGGTACACCACGTGCACCTTGTACTCACGCTGATCGTCCTCCAACGGAAGACTGTCGCCCTCGATGGAAGCACCGTCCAGCAGGATGCCCGACGATTCGCCGTCCCGTGCCGGCCGGAGATCGATCGCGTAGGTCGAGCCGCCGAACACGTAGCGCAGGCTGTAGCCCGCCCACGACGTCGGGACACAGGGACGGACACGCAGCCGGCCCTCCTCCAGGCTCAGCCCCAGCAGCGACTCGACCAGCAGGCGGTACATCCAGCCTGCGGACCCCGTGTACCAGCTCCAGCCGCCCCGACCTACGTGTGGCGCCACGGAATAAACGTCCGCCGCGAGTACGTAAGGCTCGATCTTGTAGCGCTGGATCGCGTCGGCATCTTTCGTATGGCTGGCCGGGTTGATCATCCTCGCCAGTTCCCACGCGCGGTCGTGGTTGCCCATGTGCGCGAAGGCCATCGCCGCCCAGACCGCCGCATGCGTGTATTGCCCACCGTTCTCGCGCACGCCCGGCACGTAGCCCTTGATGTAACCGGGATCCATCGCCGAGTGATCGAAGGGCGGGTCGAGCAGGCGAATCAGCCCGACATCGTCCTGCACGAGATGACTGCTCAGCGACGCCATGGCCTGCGTGCGGCGTTCGTCCGTGGCAACGTCCGAGAGCACCGACCAGCTCTGCGCGATCGCATCGATGCGGCATTCGTCGTTGCTGGCCGAGCCCAGCGGCGTACCGTCGTCGAACCAGGCTCGGCGGTACCACTCGCCGTCCCAGGCATGCGCTTCCAGGGCAGCCGACAACTTGGTGACTTCCGCCGTACAGCGGTCCGCGAAAATTGCGTCGCCGCGTGAGCGTGCTGTCACCGAGAACTCGCGCAGCACGTGAACCAGGAAGAAGCCCAGCCAGACGCTCTCGCCCTTGCCGCCCTCGCCCACCTTGTTCATGCCGTCGTTCCAGTCCCCGCTACCCATCAGCGGCAGGCCGTTGCGCCCACGCGGCATGGAGTGCTCGATGGCGCGCACGCAGTGTTCGTAGAGACTGGCCCGAATGCCCGAGGGGCGCGGCAGGTCGTAATAGGACTCCTCACCGGGCCGCAGCGGACGGCCTTCGAGGTATTCGACCGCCTCGTCGAGCACCGCCGCGTCCCTGCTGGCGTGCACGTAGCGGCTGGTGGCCAGTGGAAGCCAGAGGTAGTCGTCGGAACACGCCGTGCGAACGCCGCGCTCGATGGGCGGATGCCACCAGTGCAGCACATCGCCTTCGACGAACTGATGCGCTGCGCAGAGCAGCAACTGGGCGCGTGCCATGGCGGGCGCCGCGTGCTGCGTTGCCATGGAATCCTGTAACTGGTCGCGGAAGCCGATGGCTCCGCCGGACTGGTAATAGCCACTACGTGCGAACAGGCGGCTGGCGATCGTCTGGTAGAGCAGCCAGCCGTTCGCCATCGTGTCCATCGCAGGCTCCGGCGTCCTGGCCTGAACCACACCGAGCACCCCACGCCAGTGAGCACGCACGGCACTGAGTACCCTTCCAGCGGTGCCGTCCTGGCGGAAGCGCTGCACGAGGCCGCGCGCCTCGGCTTCATTGCCGCCCATGCCCAGCCGGATGACCACCTCCCTCGATTCACCCGGCTCGAGAAGGAAAGCGACACGGAGGACGCCGCAGGGATCCAGCCCGGCACCGATGCGGTTGTTCCAGGCTTGGCGGCGCATCCCCAGCGGTGAATCCATCCGTCCGTTACGGCCGAGGAACTCGGTCCGGTCACCGCCCACGGAGCGCTCGCGATCACCCATGTCGAAGAAGGCGACGCGACCGGGAAAATCGCTGTTGTAGGCGTTGCGCGCAAACAGCGCGCCCGTGATCGGGTCGACATCGGTCACCACGTGCATCGAACTCTTCTCGCGGACATCGCCGAGCAGCCATTCGACGTATGCGGTAACCGACAAGCGGCGCGCCTCGGAACCGCGATTGGTCACCGTGACCACCTGGAACTTCACCGGCGCATCCAGTGCGACGAAGGTTTCCAGGCGCGAATGAAGCGTCTCCTCGTCATGCTCGAAGTGGCTGTACCCGAAGCCGTGACGCGTCGTATAGCTTCCCTTGCCGCGCACGGGCAACGGTGTCGGCGACCAGAAACGGCCCGTCGCCTCGTCACGCAGGTACACGGCTTCGCCGCTGGCATCCTCGACCGGGTCGTTATGCCACGGCGTGATCCGGCAGCCGTGCGCGTTCTCGGCCCAGGTGTAGGCGCCGCCACTTTCGGATACCACGGTGCCGAACGACGGATTGGCGAGCACGTTGCACCAGGGGGCCGGTGTTTCGGCGCCTTCCTCGAGTTCGATGACGTACTCGCTGCCGTCGGCGGAGAAAGCGCCCGTGGGCGGCTTGGCGGCGGCAAGTTCCGGACGTGGAAGACGGGGCCATGCCGGTGGTTCCGCAGCGGCGGGACGCGACTCGAGACGATGCCGCTCCATCTGCTCGGCGAGCGAACCGAGGCTGTCGACGACCACGATACGCGCGCTGGCTTCCATCACCAGGCGGTCCTCGTACGAAAGCGGCTGCGCGGCACGGATGAACACGCCACCGGGCCGGTCGAGCAGGTTCGATTCCGTCCCCGAGGCAAGCAGTCCGGTCAGTGCGTCGTGCAGTGTCTGCCGATAGCCAGTGCTGTCTTCGTTCCAGATGACGAGGTCGACGGCCAGACCGCGCAGCCGCCAGTAAGCGGCCGCGCGCACGAGGTCACGTGCCACATCGAGCCTTGCGATATCGCCGATCCGTAGCAGCACGATCGGGAGGTCACCCGACACCGCCTGCCCCCAGAGCCCCGATTGACCGCGTGCGTTCGCGGCGATGAGGGCCGGCTCCGCACGCAGGGCGAGGTTCGGATAGACCACCGAGGTCGCCATGTGCTCGTAGAGCTGCGCGTCGGCCAGCGTATTGTTGGCCTGGCGCAGGGAAACCTGGCTGTGCGTCCATGCCAGGTCGAATACGCGGTCGGACAGATGGCGATCCCGGTACTTTTCGATAAGGCGCAAGCAACTGTCGCGCGTATCCGCCACACCGGTCACGAAGTCGAGCGTCGCCGTCTGCTCGGGATCGAGCGTGATCCGGACGCGAATCGCCACGATCGGGTCGAGCACCGCACCTGCCGTGTCGGTCAGGCGTTCCATCCCGGCGTCGAGCGCCGCGGGCTGTGCCGTGCTGCGACCACGCCCGATGAACCGTGCGCGATCGGTCTCATAGGAAATCGCATCCACGTCCACGTCATGCACGGCGACCAGATGACACATCCACGGCGGCTGCTCGTCCGCGGAACGTGGCCGGCGCGCGCAAAGCAGCGCTTGCATGGACGCCACGATTTCCGTGGTGACGAACAGCTTGCTGAAGGCCGGATGCGCCATGTCGCCGTTGGGATCGGTGAGGACCACCTCGGCATAACTGGTCAGCTCGATGGTGCGCCGCGTGCGTCCGCGATTGGTGACGCGCGTGCGGCGCAGTTCGATATCGTCTTCGGGCGAGACCACGATCTCCGTATGCGTCTCKAAACCGCGCTGCCGCACGCGGAACTCGGCCCGGGACTCCGAGAAGATCGCCTCGAACAGGTCCGTGCGCCGCGCGACGGGTTGGTAGGACGTGGTCCAGACATCACCCGAGTCCGGATCGCGGACGTAGCAGAACATGCCGTGGTTATCGCGCGTGATGTCTTCGCGCCAACGCGTGACCGCCATGGCGTCGCGGCGGCTGTAACCACCACCGGCACTGCTGACCATGACGTGATACCGCCCATTGGAAAGCAGCTGCACGGCGGGACGCGGACGGTCGGGATCGGTGAACAGGCGCAGGCGTGCCTCGGGCAGGGACGGTGCCTTGGCATCGTCGCCCAGCCCGGCGGTGTGCAGGTACTCCGTGGCGCTGCGAGGCACACGCTCCTGAAGGAGCAACGTGGTCGCCATGACATGCGGGTCCGATTCGAAACGCCGAACCATGGGCTGGCCGAGCAGCAGGTGATTGATCGACAGGAGCGACATGCCCTGATGGTGGGCCATGAACGATCGCACGACGACGGCCTCCTGCCCCGGAGGCAGGCGCGACGGCGTGTAATCGACCGCTTCGTACAGACCGAAACGACCGGCCACGCCCGCATCGGTGAGACGTCGCAGGTTGCTGGTGGCTGCCGCAGGCGCGACCATCAGCGCAAGCACGCTGGCGTACGGTGCGACGACGAGGTCGTCACCCAGGCCACGTTTGAGACCCAGGCCGGGCACGCCGAAGGCACGGTACTGGTAGGTCAGATGCGCGTCCACGGCGTTGTAACCGGATTCGGACACGCCCCAGGGCAGGCTGCGCTGCTTGCCATATTCGATCTGCCTGGCGACGGCCGCACGACAGGTCTGGTCGAGCAGGCTGCCTTCATACGTCGGCATCACCAGCATCGGCATCAGGTATTCGAACATCGACCCGGTCCACGAAAGCAGCACCGGCGAGCCACCCGTCGTTGTCAGCAGGCGCCCGAGTGAGAACCAGCTCTCCTGGGGAATCTGGCCCTGGGCGATGGCGACAAAGGTAGTCAACCGTGCCTCGGAGGCCAGGAGGTCGTAGAACGACTGATCGAGCACGCGCCGATCGATGTCATAGCCGATCGACATCAGGTGCCGGTTGTCGTCGTACAGGAAGGCGTGGTCCATGATGGCCAGTTCGCACGCCAGCGCGGCGAGATTGCTTAGCGCCTCGATGCGCGCGATCGCGGCGGCACGCTGCGCCGCGTCTGCCGTGGCTTCGCTCGCCCGCTCCAGCAAGGTCGGGATGCCGACGACATGCCCTTMCCCACCGTGCCACTGTTCCGCCTCGGCCGTCAGGTCGTCGCATTGCGCCTTCAGTCGCGAAAGCCAGAAGGCCGCCTCGTCCGAAGGCTCGCGCGCCAGTGCAGGCATCATCATGCGCAAGCGGTCGGCCTGGGTGCAAGCGAACGCAGACACTGCATCCATCGAGCGGGGCGGCGAGGCCACAGCGGTGAGCAGTTCGTCCGACCACGCGAGCAGGTCCGGCCGTTCGGTATCGTCCACATGTTGAACGAGGACGCCGAGCGTGTCGCGCAGGCCTTCGATCGACACGGCACGAAACACCGGTTCGTTCGATAACGCAAGCAGGCCCCGCTGGAGAGTCAGCAGGTGACCTGCAAGGTTGCCGCTGTCCACGCTGGACACGTACAGAGGACGCAGGGGCGTGAGTGTTTCCGTGTCATACCAGTTGTAGAAGTGACCCCGGTAACGCTCGAGCGAATGCATGGTGGCGAGCGTGGCCGCCGTGCGGCTGATGACACCACCCAGGCCGAGGAAACCGAAGTCGAAGGCGGCGAGGCTCGCGAGCAGCCCCAGGCCCATGTTGGTTGGCGACGTGCGTCGGGCCACCCGGATGTCGGGTGTCATCTGCACGTTGTCCGGTGCCAGCCAGTGATCGTCGTGTCCGACGTGGGCCTCGAAAAACGCCCAGGTGCGGCGAGCCAGCAGGCGAAGGAACGTCCGGTCCGATGCGCTGGGCACGTAGACATGGCTTACGTCGGGACGACTCACCCACCAGGCGAACACGGGCGAGAAGAACCAGAGCAGGAGCACCGGTGCGGCAATGGTGAGGACCATGGGTCGATCGACGACGAGCAGGACRGAAAGCACGAYCGCGACGGCGGGGCCAGCCCACATGGCGCGCCACGGGATTTTATGCGCGCCTCTTCCGCTGCGTTCCACCTCGCTCGACGAACGCCATTGCAGCAGGTGACGGTGACTGATCACGATGCGCCACAGCGAGCGGACGATGGCGTCGATGCTTACCCACGCCTCGTGAGGCAACCACGCCATCGAGAACACCAGGCGCAGGCCGTGCTGGCCCGTCGCGACCAGCGAGGCGCGGGCGTGCTGTCGCCAGGCGATGTCGCGGGGCTTGCGCGCCGCTTCCATCAAGGCCTGCAGGAGTACCGGCACGAAGGCCATCGACAACACGCCGAGCGTCCAGCTCAGTACCGGCGCGATCCACAACCAGCCCGCCACGAGCAGGGCCAGTGCCGCCGGGGCGCCCGCGCTTCGGCGCAGGTTATCGAAGATTTTCCAACGCGACAGATGACTGAGATCGTTGCGCCGCCATCCGTCACGGGTGGGTACCGTGGGCATGAGCCACGGCAACAACTGCCAGTCGCCGCGCATCCAGCGATGACGACGAATGCTGTCGTCGACATAGCGTTCGGGATTCTCCTCGAAGACCAGCACGTCGCTGAGCAGGGCTGTACGCGCAAAGCAGCCCTCGATCAGGTCGTGGCTGAGTACGCGCTCGTCGCGGAGGCGTCCGGCCAGTGCGTGTTCAAAGGCATCCACGTCGTAGATGCCCTTGCCGATGAACGAACCTTCGTGAAAGAGGTCCTGGTACACGTCCGAGACGGCACGGGTGTACGGGTCGATACCTGCATCAGCGCCGTACAGGCGCGCATAGGACGACCGTGCCTGCGCCGGCAGGCCGATGCCCACGCGCGGCTGCATGATGCCGTAACCGGCCACCACCACGCCCCGTGCTTCGTCGAACACCGGGCGGTTCAGCGGATGATCCATCGCAGCGATCAACAGGTGCGCCGTATCGCGTGGCAGCTGCGTATCGGTATCCAGGGTGATGACGTAGCGCACCGGTGGCAGGCTTTCGATCCGCCCGACGATCAACAGAAAGCGATCCGCGCCCTCGCCACGGAGCAAGCCGTTCATGGCCGCGAGCTTGCCGCGCTTGCGATCGGCTCCGATCCAGCGTTGTTCCGTTTCGCTCCACTCGCGTGGTCGGTGGAAGAGATAGAAGCGGTCGACGGCCGGCGAGGGATACCTGGTATTGAGCGCATCGACGCGCGCCCTGGCGCGCTCGAGGATGGCAGCGTCGCCCGGCATCGATACCGCGTCCGCATCCATGAAATCGGTCAGCAAGGCGAAATGCAGGACCTCGTCGCGATTGGCGAGGAAACGCACTTCGAGTGCTTCGGCCACATCGTCGACATCGTCGGGGCTGCCGAGCAGCGTCGGCACAGCCACCATGCTACGCGCCTGCGGGGGAATGCCCTTGGCGTAATCCATGCGCGGCAGGTGGTCGGGCGTGGTAACCAGGATCGCGGCCAGATTGAGCAGGCTCAGGGTGAGCTGACTGGCGACGATGAGGGCACCGAAGGCCAGCGCGGCAGCGATCCAGCCCGACCCCGGCGGCAAGGCCGCACTTTCGACGAGGCCGGTGGTGAGGCCTGCCAGTAACAGGAGAAAGGCCGTTAGCGAAAAAGCGAAAGGTGCCCGGTCGAACACGCGCCGGCAGCGCGACGCGAACGATTGCCGCGTGCGCAGTCGACGCTCGAGGGCGGGCAGCCCCGCACCGACCAGGTGATAACCCACATGGGTCACCGCGCCATCGCGTGGCTCGCCCGGATCGGGGCAGCTCGCTGCGAGAGCGGCGCGTGCCGTGGCCACTTCGCCGATACGACCCGCTCGCGCCAGGCGTTCCACAGCGTGCCGGTAACGGTCGCGACTGGCGAAATCCATGGCCGCGTAAATGCCCGCCGGGTCCTCGCGCAGGCAGGCCTCGACCAGGCTGGCGTGTTCGACGAAGTCGCGCCAGTCGACGGTCACCAGCGCACGAAGGCTGCCGATGCTATTGCCGACCGACACCTGGTGCGCGGCCTGCTGCTGCGACTCCATCTGCACGAGGTAGTCGATGCTGCGGCCGGACTCGGCCAGGCGCTGTTCGATCCAGCCCAGCGGCATCGCGAGCGCCGGCCCCTGCCCTTGCAGACGGCGAACGAGCTCCGCGACGAAAGGCGCACTCATCACCGGTGAGGAGCGCGCCATATCGGCGACAACCAGCACCACGTTCTTCGGGTCCTCCGCGGCCATGCGGGTCATGGCATCGGCCCAGCGCGTCGCGCGTCGGCGCCTGGCCTTGTCGAGCATCACGCGTGCGGCAATACGCCGGAGGTTCTCGATCAGCGCCAGTCGCAGCATGATCGGAATCGCCCACAGTTCGCCCAGTTTGAGCGGCACCACCGACTGGTAGGTCTGCAGGAAACGCGCGAGGCCTGCCGCATCGATACGGCCGTCGCCATGCGAGATGACCTCCAGCGCGATGTCGTAGACACGCGGCAAGCCGCGCGACGGCCCCTCCTCCAGCTGCACCAGTTCACGGCTGTAGCCCTTGGGGAAATCCTTGTTGGCGATGCGGATGTGTTCTTCGATCAGGTAAAGGTTGTCGAGCAACCATTCCCCCGCTGGCGTGGTGCCCGAACCGCGCCGTGCCGCCGCCATCAGCGCTTTGCAGACCTCCAGGATGACCCGTTCGTTATCGGCCAGCCGGGGTAACAACCATTCCGCGGAGCGCCGCGTCGCCACTTCATGGCGTCTGGCGAGCACCAGCCCGTGGGCTTCCATCTGGTCGGCGTTGAAAAGTTCCGCCCGCAGTGCGGGCTCACGCTCCGGACTTGGAGCGTCATGAGGACTTGCGCGCCTGAACAGCTCTATATCCTGCCCCTTGGGGGTGGTGGGATTCGTTTCATGGATCAGCGCGGCGTGGCCCCGAAAGGCCGCCGAGCCAGTCTACGCTCTCCCGGCCGCCCTAGCGCGCCGTGCGGAAGGTCAGGTTGAGGCGGTCCATGCCCGTCAGCGGGTGTTCCGAGGCTTTCAACGGCAGCACGCCGTGGTAGTTCATGCGTGACGGACCGCCCCATACGACCACGTCGCCGTGAACCAGTGGGATATTCAGCGGTTTGACGCCTTTACCCTGTCCACCGAACTGGAACATGGCAGGCACGCCCAACGACACGGACACGATGGGCTCGGAATCGCGCCGCTCGTTACGATCCTGATGCATGGTGAGGCGCGAGCCGGTGACATAGCGGTTCACCAGGCAGGCGTCCGGCACGAAGCCTTCGAAGCCAGCCTCCGCCGCCGCTTCCGCCGCCAGCCGCATGAACAGCGCCGGCATGACCGGCCACGGCTGGCCTGTCGCCGGATCGATCGCGTCATAGCGGTAGCCGCGGCGATCGCTCACCCAGCCCACCTTGCCGCAATTGGTCATTGCCACGCTCATGGTGTGGCCACCAGGGGTCACCAGGTGCCGGAACGGCGAGACGGTAGCGATGGCGCCGATGAGCTCGACCAGGCGCGCACCGTCGTCCCGTGCGAACGCGCGCAGCACCACGGCGCCCGGGCCCAGAGGCTCGTTGCGTCGCTCGGTGGCGGGAAAATCGGCGAAAAGATCCGCAGTCATGTCCCTATTATCCCCGTTGCACACCCTTTAGGGTCCAGTTGCGCGAGAATCGGGTATCACCTGCCTGAGCTCTTTTCGATGTCGCAGCCTGCCCCACCGTCCGACCCGGAAGTCGATCCCACCCTGCAGCACAGCGGGCTGGATTTTCCGGTCGTGGGCATCGGCGCCTCGGCCGGTGGCCTGGCAGCCCTGGCCCGATTCCTCGAAGCCATGCCTGCCGAGCCAGGCATGGCTATCGTCATCGTGATGCACCTGTCGCCGCGGCACGACAGCATCGTCGATCGCATCCTGCAGCGCTCCACGAGCATGCCCGTTACCCAGGTGACCGCGACGCTGCCATTGCAGAAGAACCACGTTTATGTGATCTCGCCACGGCACGCGCTTTCGATGAACGACGGCTACCTGCGCCTGCTCGACATGGAGCGTCCGCGCGGCAGGCATGTGTCCATCGACTTCTTTTTCCGAACGCTTGCCGAAGTGCATCGCGAAAAGGCGTTCGCTGTGATCCTCTCGGGGACCGGATCGGACGGTTCGGTGGGCATCGCGCGTATCCACGAGCGCGGCGGCATCACCCTGGTGCAACAGCCCGAGGATGCCGAATACGACCAGATGCCGCGCGCCGCCATTGCCACCGGCGCCGTCGACGTCATTCTTCCCGTGGCCGAGCTTCCCGAACGCATCGTCGCCATGGCCCGTGATGCGTCGAAGATCGTTTTTCCCGCCGGCGCGGCCCTCGACGATACCTCCGATGCGGGCGAAGCGGCGGCGGAGGCCGTTTCTCGCGAACACGAGGACGCCCTGCGCGACATCATGCTCATCCTCCGCGCGAAGACCGGTCACGATTTTCGGGCGTACAAGCGCGCCACCGTGCTCCGTCGCATCGAGCGGCGCATGCAGGTCAACGGCCTGCAGACCCTCGAGAGTTACCGGGATTTCCTCCACGAGCATGCGCATGAGCGGCCRGCCCTGTTGAAGGACATGCTGATCAGCGTCACCAATTTCTTCCGCGACCGCGAAGCCTTCGACGCGTTGGAACTCGAGGTGATTCCGCGTCTTTTCGAGCAGACCTCCGACGACACGCGCATCCGCGCATGGAGCGCCGGCTGCGCCACGGGCGAGGAAGCCTATTCGCTCGCGATGCTCCTGGCCGAAGCCGCCACACCGAACGCGGTGTCCGTGCAGGTGTTCGCCACGGACATCGACGAAGACGCGATTGCCCATGCCCGCCATGGCTTCTACTCGTCCGCCGTGACCGCCGACGTTTCGGCTAGCCGGGTGGCCCGCTTCCTCATTCGTGAGGATGACGGCTATCGCGTGCACAAGGCCTTGCGCGAGAAAGTATTGTTCGCCCGGCACAATGTGTTGCAGGATCCGCCGTTCTCGAAGCTCGACCTGATCGTCTGCCGCAACCTGCTGATCTACCTCAATCGCGACGTGCAGTCCCGCGCGCTGGAGATGTTCCACTTCGCGCTGCGGCCCGGTGGGTATCTGTTCCTTGGAAGCTCGGAGTCAGCCGAAGTCGTATCGAAGTACTTCACCCCCGTGGACAAGAAGAACCGGATCTATCGTGCCAACGCGGTCGGCCGTACCGGGATTTACCTGCACTCGCCCACGCGCCTTCCGTCCACCATACTCACCACGGGCGCGACCGCTGCCGCCACGGCCGCGCAGGATCGGCGGGAGTATTCGTTGAGCGAGATCCATCGCAAGGCGGTTGAAGACCGCTTGCCGCCCAGCATCCTGGTCGACCGCGACGGCCATGTCGCACACATGTCCCAGAGCGCCGGCGTCTATCTGCGGCTCACCGGCGGTGCGCCGTCGTACCAGCTGACCGCGCTGATCGTCCCCGAGCTGCGCCTCGAGCTGCGCACGTCATTATTCCAGGCCAGCCAGGACGGCACCTCGGTACGTTCGCGGGCGGTGGACCTGGAGCGGCGTGGCCACATGCTCTCGGTC
>NZ_JBFUIT010000113.1:0-11601 GCF_056401735.1 Luteibacter sp. P4_D7_3 | reverse complement strand
GGCCACTTTCGTGTAAGTCATCGGCGGCAAGGTCGATACGGCGTATGAGGCGTTTACGGGCACGGACATGACGAATACCTCTGGGTGACGGCACGGGAGGCGTGCCCACGACAGGTAAGATCGTCCTGGGCCTGAGTTTATTCCCTGCTGTGACCGAAGCTGCTGGATTTCGCCCCGCCATGAGGGCAAGCTCCTGTCGGTAGCCGCGCCTGCGGCTCAGTGGACTCGAGGCATCCGTGTGACGACATCGAATCTGGCGCCTGGCCGCCTGGCGCGCCCGCTGCGCCTGGTGCTCCTGGATGACGACGACTTGCTGCGCGACCGCGTCCTTGCGCCCAAGCTGAGGCAGTTCGGTTTCGAGGTCACCGCGACCGGCAGCGCGGCCGAGCTGCGCGAGGTGGTCAGGATCGGGCCGCCGGACATCTTTCTACTCGATCTGGGCCTACCCGATGGCGATGGCTTCGAGGTGGCGAGATCGCTCCGCGCCGCCGTGCCTCGGGCCGGCATCATCATCCTCACGGGCCGCAGCGACAACGTCGACCGTGTGCGGGGCTTGTTCGAGGGTGCCGATGCCTACCTGACCAAGCCGGTGGAGATCGATGTGCTCGTGGCGACGCTCTATAGCGTGGCGCGGCGACTGGAGCCAGCGATGGCGCCGGCGGGGCATTGGACGCTCAGCCCGGACGAATGGTTCCTGCTGTCCCCCTCCGGCGGGCGGGTGATGCTGAGCAAGAGCGAGCGCCTCCTGCTCGAAGCGATGATCCAGCACGCTAACCAGGTCGTCTCGCGCGAGGCCCTGATCGCCGTGCTCACCGACGACGTCGACGCCTTCGATCCGCACCGCCTGGATTCCATGGTGCATCGCCTCCGCCGCAAGGTCCTGGCCGCCCTCGGCGAGCCCCTGCCCCTAAACGCCGCCCACGGCACGGGCTATGTTTTGGAAACCTGACGTGTCGGCCACCCGCCCGATCAGCGGCAGCAGCAGTCGAATCGTCGTCCCCTGCCCCAGCACGCTCTCCACGATCGTCTGGCCGCCGGCCTGCACCACGAGGTCGTGGACGACACTCAGGCCCAGGCCGGTGCCACGATCGGCGGCCTTCGTAGTGAAGAAAGGCTCGAACATCTGCGCGCGGGTCGATTCAGTCATGCCGATGCCCGTGTCCTGTACCGATAGCGCGACATAACCGTCGCTGTCTTCCAGGGTGATCGTGCAGCTGCCGCCACCCGGCATGGCATCGCGCGCGTTAGTCACCAGGTTGATGACGGCCATTTCAAACTGGCTGCGGTCGAAACGGATAAACCGCGGATCCGGCGGCGCATCGATACACAACTGGCAGTGTGAGGGCAAGGACTGCCGGGCAAGGGGACGCAACTCCCGCAACGCCGCCACCGCATCGAATTCCTCGGTAACCGTGACATCGTTCCGGCTGAAATTGAGCAGCTTGCGGCACACCGCCGTACCCCGGCGAGCGGCCAGCTCGATACCTTCCAGCGCGTCGGCCACAGCCCGTGTATTGCCGTCCATCGGCTCGTCTTCCGCAGGCAGGCGATCGCGCTCGGTGGAAAAGCCAAGGATGATGTCGAAAACGTTATTGACGTCGTGGGCGACACCGCTCGCCAGCTTGCCGACCGCGTCCATCTTCTGCGAGTGAAGCAGTCGCTCCTGCGTTCGCTCGCGTTCGGCAATCTCCCACGCCAGTTGCTGGCGGCGCCGATCCGACTCGAGCAGGCTCTCGCGCAACGCATAGATGCTGCGGTCGACGATCAGGGCAATGAGCAGGTAGCTGGTCAGCGCCCGCATCGGCAAGAGGTTGTAGATGGCCAGCAGAAGTCCGGGTGCGTTACCGCTTCCGGAAGCCTTCAGAGGATCCACGCTCATCACCAGGATCGCGACCTCCGCTGCGTAAGTCATCCACAACGCCTTGCGCCCGAGCATCAGGCCGCTCAGCGCGAGAATCATCATCAACGTGAGATTACCGTCGGTCGCGTGGTAGCCGAACGCCGCATAGGCCACCGCACCGCACGCGAGCATGGTGGCGACGAATTGCGAGACGGCGGGCGGGAATCGCCCACGACGAATCAGGTAGAAGCCCAACCATGCCGACAGGGTCATCGCCAGATCGGTGCCGATGTCGATGGCCATCGCCGCCGAAGCGCCGATACGCGCCTTGCCGTAAAAATGTTCCTGCAGATACGAGCCGTAAAGGCCGAACAAGTAGAGCTTGGTCGCAGGAATGCGCAAGCCCTCGAAGACGAGAAGCAACTGCATGAAACTCGCGTTGCGCCGGTCGACCGGATCGTCGATCGGCGTGTTGGCAAGCCAATGGCGAATGCGGGACAACATCCTGCGTTTCCCCTCGATGTCCGGCGGTGAGAACTCGGTGAGAAGCCGGCCAGTCGAGCGTGTGTGACTTTGCGACGGATGTAAAGCTATCGTCGAGCGTCCGCATGAACATGCGTCATGCGGACGTGTGCCGAAGGGGCAGCCTTTTACGGGTTGGGCACAAGAACTTACGAGGTAAACGGCTCTTTTCCTTCGGGGGTACTATGTCAGACATCATGTTCAGGCCTTGGCTTGTGGGCAGCGCGCTGCTCGTTGCCGCGGGCGCCGCATGCGATGCGCACGCCGCTGCCGCTACCGCTGCGGTAGGCAGCACCACCACTACACCGTTGATCACCAGGTCAGTCGATAAAAGCCAGATGACGACGCTGCCAGGCAGCGTGCCTGCCAGGGTCCGCAGTAGCGCCGATGCCGGCCCCATGGGAACCACCGAGGTGATTCCCTCGATGACCCTGGTGCTCAAGCGCAGCGACGACCAGCAGAAACGTTTCGATACCTACCTCGCCTCGCTGGACAATCCTTCCTCGCCCAATTTCCACAAGTGGCTGACCGCCAGCCAGGTGGGTGCGCAGTTCGGTCCGAACCAGAAAGACATCGCCGCCGTGAAGGCATGGCTCGCTAGCCAGGGCCTCGGCGTGAAGAACGTCTCCGCCGACGGCATGCTCATCCGCTTCACCGGCTCCGTGGGCGCCGTGCAACAGGCCTTCGGCACCTCGCTGCACCACTTCACCGACGCCAACGGCAAGCGCCACTTCGCCAATAGCGCCGAACAGAAGTTGCCCACTGCCCTCGTACCCGTCGTCCGTGGCGTCGCCTCGCTGACCGACTTCTTCCCGAAGCCCCAGAAGAAGGATGCCCAGCCGGTCAAACGCAACAAGAAGGGTGAATGGGTCACCGCCGGTGCGCCCTCGTCCGACTTCAACTTCGTCTACCAGGGCGACGTTCAGTACGACGTGGTGCCAGCCGACTTCGGCACCATCTACAACGTCAATCCCTTGTGGAGCCAGACGAACCCGGTGCGCGGCGCAGGCCAGACCGTGGCCGTGCTCGAGCGCACCAACGTGCTCGATGCCGATGTCGCCACCTTCCGGCATACCTTCCTGCCTGCCGATGCCAAGGGTGTCTTCACCCAGTTGCACCCGGCGGGATTCGCCGGCGATACCAGCTGCGGCGACCCGGGTACGAACGCCGATGAAGGCGAGGCCGCGCTCGACGCCGAGTGGGCCGGTGCCGCGGCGCCCGACGCCAACGTGACCCTGGCTTCATGCGCGGACAGCGGTGCGGATTTCGGCGCCTTCCTGGCCGCCCAGAACCTGCTGGAGCAGGACGCACCGCCACCCATCATGAGCCTGAGCTACGGCGAATGTGAATCCGTCAGCGCCGCCGTCGGCGACCTCGACGAAGCTGCGGCACTATGGTCCACCGCTGCCGCCGAAGGCGTGACCGTCTTCGTCTCCACCGGGGATGCTGGCTCGGCCGGCTGCGACCAGAACCAGGTCGCCTCCAGCTTCGGCATCGCGGTGAATGGCCTGGGCAGCACGCCCTACAACATTGCCGTCGGCGGTACCGACTTCGACGACTTCAAGAAAACGCAGAAGTACTGGCTGGCTGGTAACGGTGAGCTCGGTGCCAGTGCGATCAGCTACATCCCCGAGCAGACCTGGAACGATTCCTGCGCCAGCGCCCAGCTCGACAAGGTCCTGGGCATCGCCAATCCGAACAATGCCTGCAATTCGGCGGCCGGCGAAAACTTCCTCAACACTGCCGGTGGTAGCGGCGGCCCGAGCTACGTCTGGTCGCAGCCAACCTGGCAGCAGGGTATCGCTGGCATGGACCAGAACGTCACACGGGCGTTGCCGGACGTGTCGCTGTTCGCCGCGAACGGTCTCTACGGTCACGCGCTGATCTTCTGCATGTCCGATGCGGACCAGGGTGGCGTACCGTGTAACTACCTTGACCCGACCGACTCGCTGTTCAACAGCGCCGGTGGCACCTCGTTCGCTGCACCGGCCATGGCAGGCGTGCAGGCTCTCGTCGACCAGGCAAGCGCCAACCGCCTGGGCAATGTCGGCCCGACGCTCTACGGCCTGGCTCGCGCGCAGTACGGCACGGTCGCCACACCGGCAGCGGGCTGCAAAGCCAACGACACCACGTGCGTGTTCCACGATGTCACAGTGGGTGATATCGACGTTCCCTGCTTTGCAGGTACGGGCGATTGCTTCGTCAAGAAAGGCCAGCAATACGGCGTGGTCAGCGACGGCGGCCGTGCTTCGCTCGTCACCGCGTGGAAGACCGGCAAGGGCTACGACTACGCCACCGGCCTGGGCTCGGTCAACGTGACCAACCTGACCAACGCCATCGCCGCCAGGCAGACCCGCGGGCAGATCATTCCCCGCACCTGGGATCTGGCCGGCGCCAACGACAGCGCCAACCCCGGCGTAGGCCTGAACTCCGTGCTGGACGGTAAGAGCACGCTACTGCTGGTGGGTCCGAAGACCGGTAACGCCACCCTCGTGCGCATGAACGGAAGCACCGTGCTCTCCAGCGATACGTGGACCCCGGCGACCCAGGACAATGGCAATGTGGTCGACGGCTTTCAGCCGGGCGATCAGGTCAAGGCCATCCCGTTCGATATCTTCGGCGGCCAGCTGACCAACCAGACCGTGATGGAAAGCGACAACCCGACCACCAACACGCTGAACCTCGCGGTTTACAGCTACGGCTGGAACAACTTCCGCTTCCCATACCCGGCCGGCTGGAGCCTGGTCGGCGCCGGACTGATCGACGCGTCGGCCAAGTCCAAGGAAGTCTGGTTTAACGCCGGCACCGGCAAGGTGTCCTTCTGGACCTTCGATTGCAACGGCACCCTCAAGTTCGGCCGCTTCGACACCATGGACTGCGAACAGGGCGCATCCACGACGCTCGCCGCACCAGCGGGCTTCATGCCTAGCCTGGCCGATCTCAATGGCGACGGTATCCTCGACATCGTCTGGACCGGACCGAAGAACGCGGTGAAGTACTGGATCAACAACGGCCAGGGCGGCTTCACCAAGAGCGATGGCAGTAATGCCCCCGCGGGCTTCGCGCTTGTCGGCGTCGGCGAAGTCGCCGGCAGTGGCAAGACGGACCTGATCTGGTTCAACGCCAGCACCGGCAAACTGCGCTGGTGGGAGATGGACGGCACGACGGTCGCCAGCCAGGGAACCATGGCGGCTCCGGACGGCTATACCGTTGCGACGATCGAAGACTTCGACGGCGACGGCCTGGCCGACCTGGTCTGGACCAATGCCAAGGGCAAGGCCATCCTGTGGCAGGGCATCGGCGATGGCTTCGTCTCGCAGCAGGTGGCCGATGGCGAAGGCACGGCGTATGTCGTGCCCGCTGGCTACAAGGTGCAGATGAATCGCGTCCAGGGTGTCGTGAATGCTGCCGCTTCGTCGAGCGCCGCCGCGCAGGTGGCAGTGGCTGGTACGCACTGACCAGGACGACGTACTAACGAAAAGGGCGGACGGGAAACCGTTCGCCCTTCTCTTTGCCTGATATCAACCGGCGCCGTTGATACTCCGCGCCACCGCTTCCGCCACGCGAATGCCATCGACCGCAGCGGAGAGGATGCCACCGGCGTAACCGGCACCTTCGCCGGCGGGAAACAAGCCGCGCGTGTTGAGGCTCTGGTAGGCGTCGTCGCGACGGATGCGCACCGGCGACGAGGTGCGCGTTTCCACGCCGGTGAGCAGCGCGTCGTGCATGGCATAGCCCTTGATCTGGCGATCGAACGCTGGAAGCGCTTCGCGAATGGCCTCGATGGCGTACTCAGGAAGGGCCGGCGCGAGATCGGTCAGACGCACGCCAGGCTTGTAAGAGGGCTGTACGCTGCCGAACCCTTCGGACGGCTTGCCCTTGATGAAATCGCCGACCAACTGCGCGGGCGCGCTGTAATCCCGGCCACCGAGCTCGTACGCACGCGATTCGAGTGCGCGCTGCAAGGCGATGCCGGCCAGCGGGCTACCGCTGTCGTCGAACGCGGCGAAGTCCTTCGGCTCGATACCCACCACGATCGCCGCATTCGCGTTACGTTCGTTACGCGAATACTGGCTCATGCCGTTGGTCACCACGCGCTCCGGCTCGGATGTCGCAGCGACCACGGTGCCGCCCGGACACATGCAGAAACTGTAGACCGAACGACCATTCTTGCAGTGGTGCACCAGCTTGTAGTCGGCCGCGCCGAGAAGCGCATGACCCGCCTGCGGCCCGAAGCGTGCCTGGTCGATGATCGACTGCGGATGCTCCACGCGAAAGCCGATGGAGAACGGCTTAGCCTCCATGTACACACCGCGGTCGTGCAGCATGAAGAAGGTGTCGCGCGCACTGTGCCCCACGGCGAGCACGACATGATCGCTCAGCAACTGTTCGCCACTGGCCAGCACGACGCCACGCAGTTGGCGTGACCCGTCGCTAGCGGTGTCGACCAGCACGTCATCGACGCGTTGCGTGAAGCGAATCTCGCCGCCCAGCGATTCGATGGTTTCACGCATGGTCTCCGCCATCGTGACCAATCGAAAGGTGCCGATGTGCGGCTTGCTCACATAGAGAATTTCTTCGGGCGCGCCCGCCTTCACGAACTCGCTGAGCACCTTGCGACCGTGGTGGAGCGGATCGGAAATCTGGCTATAAAGCTTGCCGTCGGAGAACGTGCCTGCGCCACCTTCACCGAATTGCGCGTTCGACTCCGGATCCAGCTTGCCCTTGCGCCACAGGTCCCAGGTGTCGACCGTGYGGTCGCGCACCGCCTTGCCGCGGTCGAGGATGATCGGCCTGTAGCCCATCTGCGCGAGCAGCAGGCCCGCGAACAAACCGCACGGCCCAAGGCCGATCACGATGGGGCGCTGCTTCAGATCGGCCGGCGCGTGCCCCACGAACTTATAACTGGTGTCCGGCGACGGCTGCACGTGCTTGTCGTCGGCATGCCGCGCGAGCAGGCCAGCCTCGTCCGTCACGTCCACGTCCAGCGTATAGATCAACTGGATGTTGCCGCGCTTGCGAGCGTCATGACCGCGGCGGAACACCGTGAAGCCCATCATGCCGCCCTTCCCCAGCCCCAGCTTGGCGCGAATGGCCGCCTCGATGGCGCCTTCGGCGTGATCGAGAGGAAGCTTGATGTCGGTGAGTCGGATCATGCGTGCAGGTGTCAGGCGGTTTGGCCGGGTATTTTCGCATGTCTGGGGCGTCGAGGGCTGGCGAGGCTTAACCTTGTGCCGCCGGAACGGCGGTCGTGCTGACAAGCCGACGCAAGCCCCCTCGGGCCACGTCGGCAAACTTGGAGGGATCGCCGAAAGCACGAGCGGTGRGCATGGCGCCGTAGATAAGTGAGATGAATGCCTCGGCTTCGGTACTTGCCGCGCCCTGGAGACGGAATACGCCCTGCTGCGCGCCCTTGGTGAGAATGGTCTCGAGCCAACGCGACAAGTCGCGGAAATGCGCGCGGACGCATTCCGCCAGCTCGGGCGGCAACGAGGGCAGTTCTGCCGCCAGCATGCCGGCGACGCAGAACGGAGCCGACGCGTCAGCGATGCACTGCTCCCAGTAGCCGGTGTAGAACCCCAGCTTCTTCACGGGATCGAAGTCGTCGCCATCGAGCAACGCGATCTGCTCGACGATGCCAGCCCGCGATTCTTCAACGACCGCCCGCGCCAGATCCGCCTTGGCCGGAAAATGGTGATGGATGCTCGCCTTCCGGACCTGGACCTGCTCGGCGACGTCGGCGTAGCTGAAGCCGTTATAGCCACGGGTCTGGATCAGATACCGCGCTGAATCGATGAGTTTCTGCTGGGTGGTCATAGGCATAGCCTACCATTCAGTAGGTTAACTATTCAACAGGAACAGAGTCCGATCCCAAAACAATAAGAATGTTGACTCCTTTGACTACCTACTAGTAGGGTTACTCTCCCACTTGAGGATGTACCAATGAACACACTACGAAGCTTTTACTTTCTCCGCTCAGGCGTTGCCTTCGCCTGGGTCGCCCTGGTGGTACTGCTATCGAACCTTGGCGTGCCACCCCTCGTCTCCGGTGCCCTCCTGGTCCTCTATCCCGCCTGGGATGCCCTCGCGAACATGCTTGAGGCACGCCGATCTGGCGGCCTGCGCACCAACCCAGGCCAGCGACTCAACGTGGTGGTCAGCATCGCCACGGCGGCTGTCCTCGTCGTTGCGCTGACTGTCCGCGGGAACGCCGGCGGGTTGTTCGTCTTTGGCATCTGGGCCCTGTTGTCGGGACTGCTGCAGCTTTTCGTCGGCATTCGCCGCAGGAAGCTGGGCGGCCAGGTCTTCATGATGATCAGCGGCGTGCAGTCGGCACTGGCCGGCGTCTTCATGACCGTCCAGGCGTTCGGAGAGGCCCCCACGATCGCCAAGCTTGCCCCGTACGCGGCCTTCGGCGGGCTGTACTTCCTCCTGTCCGCGTTGCGGCTGACCTTCAAGCGCCCGACCTACGATGCCTATCAGCGTGAATCCACCTGATCCGGCCCGCGTGCCCCGGCAGACGACCAGATGAATCGGGTACTTTGGCGGCGACGGAACGGATTGTCCGGACCGGGATGCAGCGTTGAGGCGTTCTATGGTCAAACGGATCCTGTTGGCGGCGTTCATCGGCGTGGCCGTGACGCTTCTGCTCATCGCGCTTTCGTTCACGGCCGACGACGCAGGCCACGAGGCCTTATCGAACGCATTGTTCTGGCAAAACTCCCTTCTGCAGTCCCTGGTGCCCGCGCCCCATGGCGAGGCGGTAGGGAATCCGTTCGCCAACGGACTGCCCTTGCCGTTTGTCGTGTGGTTCGCGAGCGTTCCGCTTGGATTCGCTTTTTACGGGGTGGTGGCATTTGCCATCATCGGGAAGCTCAAAAAAAGGTTCTTCGCGGATTCTCGGGGGCCGGCCGCTTAACTTTGGGGCCGGGCTTTCTTTGGCACCTCGCACCTCGCGCATGGCTCGCCTTCGGCTTCGCGGGCTCGGCTTTGCCATCGCTTTCTACACTTGGGCGTCTCGCGGGGAGACCTTGGTGCCCACCCTCACGCAATCGGCGGCGCGTGGGCCGCTAAAAACACGCACTCGTAACGCGAGTGAACCGCCCCCCTCCAGCCTCCCCGGAATTCCGCGAAGAACTAAAAAAAAGCGACCTGGTTAGCCAGGCGGCAGCGAGGCGAGTGACAACTGTCAAAGCCGGTCGTTGACAAGCCGCCCTCCCGATCGACTTGCACAACCGACAAGCTGGATGTCACGCAACCCATCACCAGCAACGGAACCCGCCTCGTGAAGCCAGTCTCCCGCTTGCCCATCGTTACTGCGCTTGCTGCCGTCCTATGCTGTCTTGTTGCAGGTCCGGCCACCGCGCAATCGGGAGCGGGAGCGCCAGGCCGCCAGCCTGCCGCCCTGGAAGCCGACCAGTTGTTCTGGCAGACCTTCCGTAGTGGCGACTACGCGCACATCCAGGCCAGCATCGAGGCCTCCACTGCCGCTTATCTGCGCGACCCCAATGATGCCGTCAGTGCTGCCCATGTAGGTTGGTTGCACATGTGGCGCGTGGCGGAAAGGCACCGGATGCAACAGGCACCGGCGAGCATCACTGACGACATCGTTCTGGCAAGAAAGTACTTCCAGAAAGCCGTGGCACTCGCCCCCGACGATGCGCGCTACCGTGGTTTCCTCGCCAGCGCGATACTGGCCGAAGCCCAGATCGACCGCGACGCCGCGCTTCGCCAACAGGGTGCGGAAATCATGGAACAGGCTGTATCCGATTGGCCCGGTTTCAACCTGTTTACCGCGGGATTCGTGGCAAGCGGCATGCCGGCATCCAGCGATGGTTTCAAGCAGGCGCTGGAACAGCAATGGCAGAACCTCGAGGTATGCGGCCATATGAAGGTTGACCGCCACGGCAACAATATGGACCTTGTTGCGAAAAACATGGCAAAGGCCGTGGGGCAAAGCCGCGATGCTCGCGCGTGCCTCAACTCAGAAAAAGCACCGCATAACGAAGAGGGCTTCTTCCTCAACATGGGAGACATGCTCACCAAGGCTGGCGACTGGCAGACCGCACGCAAAATCTACGCTACCGCCAGGCTATCCACTGGCTACGCTCATTGGACCTATCGTGACGTACTGGAACAGCGTATCCGCGATGCGGAAGCGAACGTGGCGGTATTCAATGCGGACGCTCAACCGGGAAAGAAGTCAGCCAACCCGATGATGATCGGCAGCGACTTCTCCTGCATGGCTTGCCATCACCAGTAGGACTATCCCCCAGCGGCTTCGCGTCGGCGGCGCCTTGGGGATATGAGATGCAGTCGTGACGGAAGTCAGTCGTCAACGGTGTAGACGGCAATGAGGCGATAAGGCCCGAGCTCGCACTCGTGGAGTTTGCCCTGTTCGACGGCGGCCACCGCCTCATCAAGCGTGCCAAGTAAGCAATGATCATTGACCGGCAGAGTCGATGCCAGCCCGTTGCATGACAATGGGGAGCATTCGGCCATGTTGCCCATCGTGAACGACGCGATATTGCTGGCGAATATTATCGCCGGCCAACTGCGGAGGGTATATGAGTTGATGGGCAACCGTGCCGGACGTGCCGCCGCTTCCCGAGCCTGAGCAGAGCGGCTTCGTGAACAGTGACGGCGCGCGGATCTACTATGCCGTATTCAATCCCCACGGCGGGCGGCCCCATCAGCTAAAGACAGTTGGAAACCTGCCGATACACTTCGTTACGCGCGCGGGCACGCGCACCGGACTGGATAGCAGGGAGTTCCATGAAATATCGGTTTGCATGGTTGGGGCTGATCCTCGTGCTCGCGCAGCAGTCGCATGCGACTGAGGCCGCTCCGGTCCCGAAGCCCGTCGAGGCCTCCGAAAAGCGGATCATCGGTACTCCCGCCCCGCCCTTCCCACCCAGCGCCATTCGTCAGGGTCACGAAGGGACTGTAAAGGTTCGGGTAAAGCTCAACGCGAACGGCGAGCCGGTAGACGTGTCGGTTGAGGAAAGCAGCGGCTACAGCGAACTGGATGCCGCTGCGGTCAAGGGGGCATACAGCTGGCGATTTCGACCCAGGGTGGTGGATGGGCGAAACATGGAGGATACCGTTGTGGCCCCAGTGACCTTCAGTCACTCTTTCCACTCCGGTGCGCCGGTGGCAGTGCCGGGACCGGAATTCAGCTGCGTCAAGGCATCGACGCCGACCGAGAAAGCTATCTGCAACGACCCGGAGCTCACCGG
>NZ_JBFUIT010000112.1:0-11662 GCF_056401735.1 Luteibacter sp. P4_D7_3 | reverse complement strand
GACGTTGAGGTTGCGTGCGGCACAAGCGCCACGCCGCTTCGTTGCTCGAGGCTTGATGAGCGACCAGGCTGCTTTCTGTAGGAGCCGCTTCAGCGGCGAACCCTCRGGYTGTCGGGYTTGCGAACGAGGCCTTGTGGKGMTTGGGCGAGCGGTTGAACGCCTGCACGATGCGACGCAAWGCCTCGTTCGYGACRTCACCGCTGAGGGTTCGCCGATGAATCGGCTCCTACAAGAGCGGTGCTGCATCGTGCTGGTTGTTGCTCGGCCACATGCAACCTCAGCGTTCGGTGCCGCGAGGGGCAAGGCCCTTGGGGACGCCTAAGCTGAGGGCCGCTCAGTTCACGGGCGAGCGAGAGCGATGCCTACGGCCCGTCTCGAAGAGCCGCGCCGCGGCCCCAAGGGCCTTGCCCCTCGCGGCTTCGACACGGCGACCGGCGGCGACCGGCGGCGACCAGCGGCGACCGGCGGTGACAGGCGTACGCCGTCACCGCTCCGTTGGCTTTCGCCGATGAATCGGCTCCTGCGTTAGGAGCTATCCGCGGCGCTTGCCCTTGCGCATGTTGGCACGCGAGTCCGCGATCATCGTGCGCATGGCGACAGCGGCTTCGTTGGGCCGGCGGCGACGGATGGCTTCGTACACCGCGCGGTGGTGCGGTAGCGAATACTTGAAGTTCTTCGCCGTCCGGGCCGACATCACGAAGTACGTGGCCAGGGCGGTTTCGATCACCGAGAACAGCGAGCTGAGTAGCTCGTTGTTGGTGGCGACCAGCACGGCGTCGTGGAATTGCAGGTCGGCCGCTGCCCACGCATCGAGGTCGGGGGCGTCTTCCATGGCGTCCAGCGCTACGCCGATCGCGTTCAGTTGCTCGGGCGAACGGCGGCGAGCGGCGGCCATGACCGCGGCCGGCTCGATAATCTCGCGCATCTCGACCAGCTTCTCGACGAAGTCTTCGGTTGGCATCGCCGCACAACGCCACGAAAGCACGTCGGCATCGAGGTGGTTCCAGAAGGTCGGATCGCGCACGCGCATACCGGTCTTCTGCCGGGTCTCGATCAGGCCTTTGGCCGCAAGAACCTTCAGCGCTTCGCGAAGCACTGTGCGACTGACCGACATCTGCTCGGCCAGCTGTGACTCGCCGGGTAACGGCTCACCCGGACGGAGTACGCCACTGACGATGGATTCACCGATCTCTTCGATGACGCGCGCGTGCAGGTTGCGCGTCCCCCCTGCTTTCAAAGCCATGGCGTTCCAACACCTGACGAAACGGAGTGCCCATCGTAGCCGACTTGCGCTCCAGGACGATGACGCACCGCAACTTGTCATTTGTCTGACAAATATGATCTTGTCGGGAGATTCCTGGCAGCCGGAGTGAGTGATGAGAAAATTCGGAACGAGTTTGGTCACGGCGGTCCTGCTGGCCACGGCGACGGCCGCTTCGGCCGGTGAGGCTTCAAAGGCGTCGTTCGGCACGACACCGGACGGCAAGGATGTAACGCTCGTCACGTTGACCAACGGTCATGGCGTCACCGCGAAGGTTCTTTCGCTCGGCGCGGCGCTTTATGCACTCGACGTCCCGGACAGAAACGGCAAATCCGGCGACGTTGTGCTCGGCTACCCGGATCTGAAGGGCACCTTCGCCATGCCGCAGTACTTCGGCAACACGGTGGGGCGCTACGCCAACCGCATCGCCAAAGGCAAATTCACTCTCGATGGCAAGCAGTACAACGTGCCGGTCAACAACGGACCCAACTCGCTGCACGGCGGCAAGGTCGGCTTCGACAAGGTGATCTGGAGCGTCGACAAGGTCGAGTCCGGGGCGCGGCCCAGCGTGACCCTTACCTATGTAAGCCCGGATGGTGACCAGGGGTATCCCGGCAAACTCACCGCTACCGCCACCTACTCGCTCGACGACAAGAACGAGTTGACCATCGAGTACACGGCGACGACGGACGCACCGACGATCGTCAACATCACCAACCACACCTACTGGAACCTCGCCGGGGAAGGCTCCGGCAGCGTGATGGACCAACGCCTGATGATCGCCGGCGATGCCTACCTGCCCACGGATGCCACCGCGATTCCCACCGGCGAGGTGCGCAACGTGGCGGGCACCGACTTCGATTTCCGCAAGGCCAAGCCGATCGGCAAGGACGTCCGCGACGCGAAGGAAGAGCAGATCGTCTTCGGACGCGGTTACGACCACAACTGGGTGATCTCCCGGAAGGAAGCGGCGCAGCCGCGTGAGGTGGCCCGGGTCAGCGATCCGAAGTCGGGACGCGTGCTGTCGCTCTGGTCCGCCCAACCCGGCCTGCAGTTCTATTCGGGCAACTTTCTCGACGGCACCACGTCGGGTAAATCGGGAGGCGTCTATCGCCAGGGCGATGCCTTCGCGCTGGAACCGCAGTTGTTTCCCGATACGCCGAACCACCCCGACTTCGGCTCGGCTCGCCTGGAGCCCGGCAAGACCTACCGCAATGTCATGACGTACAAGTTCTCCGTGGACAAGAGCGCGAAGTAACGTTCCCGCGTCAGACCTCGTGATGCAGCGCTTCCGCCGGCTTCTTCCGGCGGAAGCGTGGCGCGAGCTCCACCATGTACATCGCGGCCAGCACGAGCGCCCCGCCACCGACCATACGCGTCGTGAGTACGTCCACGCCAAGGAGCACGGCAAAGCCCGCGGCGAATACCGGCTCGGTCGTCATCACGATGGCCGCGCGCGTGGCGGGCATGTGGGTCTGCGCCCAGGTCTGCACCAGCATGGCGAACGCACCGGCGACCAGCGCCATGTAAAGCACGGCCACCCAGGCCTTCGTATCCGGCGGCAGCGCCGGGCCGTGATGCGGGATGGTGGCCAACAGACAGACCGCCGCGATGCCGATCATCTGGACGGCGGACATGCCGAACGCTTCGCCAGGCTTCGACCAATGACCGAGGCCGACGATATGCAAGGCGTACAGCGCAGCCGAGGCGAGCGTCAGCAGGACGCCCAGATCGACCTCGAAACCGTTCAACGCCAGCACGCCCAGTCCGACCATGGCCACGCCCACGGCGAGCCACGTGGTGGTCGGCATGCGCTGGCGAAAGATCAGTAACGCGAGGATGGGCGTGATCACGACGTACATGCCGGTGACGAAACCGCTGACGCTCGGCGACGTGAGCGCAAGCCCTTCGGTCTGCAACCACTGCGCGAACCCGTAAAGCACCCCCAGGGCAAGCCCACGCACCCGTTGTGCACGACTCAGCCGCCAGACCGGCCGCGCAAACAGGACCAACATGGTCACAGCCGCGATAACGAAGCGCACGGCGAGGAAATCGGTGACCGACATTCGGCCGACGACATCCTTGATGAGAACGAACGTGGAGCCCCAGATCGCCGTGACGGCGAGCAGGCCAAGGGTGGCGAGCCCGCTGTCGCGCGACGACTTACCGCTCACCGACGACGACGCCGGGCGAGCTGGCCTGGAATCTTCAGGATGAAATGCGTCCAGATGCCCAACCAGACCACGCTGCGGACCAGCGCGTTACTGGCGGCGGGATCGTGGCGGCGAAACCACAGGTACATGCTGCGATGCTTGTGACGGCTGACGAAGACCGGCCGATGCCGGCTCGAGCCACCCTTGCCATGCAGCACACGCACGTCGCCGGCAAGCACGACGCGATAGCCACCATCACGGGCACGTCGACACAGGTCCATGTCTTCGCAATGGAGAAAGAAGGTTTCGTCGAAGCCACCGAGCCGCTCGAACACCGCGCGTGACATCAACAGGATGGCACCCGAGACGATCTCGACCTCCTCCGCACCGTCCGGCATGGGCCCCTCGATGTCGATGCCATCGACGCCTTTCCTGCCGAGCACGGTATTCAGCGAGCGACGAAGCAGTGGATCACGCCGGCGCGACGCGGCGTCGGGATGACCGGCACTGTCGCAGACCACGGCGCCGACGATGCCCGTGTGGACGTTCATGTGCGACGCCATGCGCGCGATCGTATCGGGTTCGACCAGGCAATCGGGATTGAGCACCAACAGCCGGTCGCCGCGAGCTTGCGCCGCACCGCGATTCACCGCCGGYCCGAAACCGAGGTTGGCCCGGTTGTAGACGAGGCGAACGCGCTCGTCGTCGGCATAGGCCCGATCGAGCGCTTCGGGAATACCGTCGGTCGAACCGTTGTCGACGATGATGATCTCGACGGGCACGTCACTGGCGAGTGCGTGATCCACGCACTCGCGCGTAAACGGCCCGCTGTCGGCGAGCACGATGACGATACTGGTAAGACCTGCGGTAACCGTCACCGAACCGTTACTCCGTTCAGCCCACCCACACGCGCGCATTGCGGAACATGCGCATCCACGGTGAATCCTCGCCCCAGTTCTCCGGATGCCAGCTCATTTGCGCCGTACGGAACACGCGCTCCGGATGCGGCATCATGATCGTGACGCGACCGTCGGCAGCAGTGAACGCGGCCAGGCCACCCGGCGATCCGTTCGGGTTGAGCGGGTAGCTCTCCGTCGGCTTGCCACGGTTGTCGACGAAACGTGCCGAGCCATGGCTCTTCGACGGGCTGCAGACGTTCGGAAAGTACACCCGACCCTCACCGTGTGCCACGGCGACGGGAATACGCGAACCGGTCATGCCGCGGAAGAACACGCTGGAGGAATCCAGGATCTCGAGCGTCGCCAGGCGTGCCTCGTACTGCTCGGACTGATTACGCAGGAACTGCGGCCAGTGCTTCGCGTCCGGGATGATGTCCTTCAGCTGCGACATCATCTGGCAGCCGTTGCAAACCCCGAGGGCGAACTTGGTGCCGTCCTCGAAGAAGCGCGCGAACTGCTCGCGTAGCGCATCGTTGTAGAGGATGGACGTGGCCCAGCCACGACCCGCGCCGAGCACGTCACCGTAGGAGAAGCCGCCGCAGGCGGCGAAGCCGCGGAAATCCTTCAGGTGGTGACGACCGCTGGCGAGATCGGACATGTGGACATCCACCGCATCGAAGCCGGCGCGACTGAACGCCGCCGCCATCTCGACCTGCCCGTTCACACCCTGCTCGCGCAGGATCGCGACGCGCGGACGCACGCCGGTGTTGATGTACGGCGCCGCGATATCTTCAGCCGGGTCGAAGGTGAGCTTCGGCGAGATGCCTGGATCGGCATCGTCGAGGCGCCAGTGGTTCTCCTGGTCAGCGCTCTGCGGGTTATCGCGCAGGCCCTGCATGGCGTAGCTGGTTTCGTTCCAGGCGCGGAACAGCTCGGTGAAGTTCCACTTGAACGCCGTCTCGCCGTTGAGGTGGAGCTTGATGCCGAGCTTTTCCTTCGGACGACCCACGTGGTGCGTCATGCCGGCGAGGTTGTACTTCACGAGCAACTGCTCGAACGCCTCGCGGTTGGCGGCAGCGATCTGCACGACAGCGCCCAACTCTTCGTTGAAGAGGGAGCGCAGCGTCGCTTCGGCCCAGCCGTCCAGACGCAGCTCGAGGCCGCAGCGGCCGGCAAACGCCATTTCCAGCAGGGCGACGATCGCGCCACCGTCGGAGCGGTCGTGATAGGCCAGCAACAAGCCCGCCTTGTTCGCTTCCTGGATCAGTTCGAACATCGCACGCAGGCGCTTCGGATCGTCCAGGTCCGGCGGTACGCCGCCGGCCCGGTTGAAAACCTGGGTGAGCGCCGAACCGCCAAGGCGATCGCGGCCCGCGCCAAGATCGATCAGCCAGAGCTCGCTATCGCCGCGGTCGAGCTTGATCTGCGGCGKGAGCGTGCGGCGGACGTCGTCCACGCGGGCGAAGCCGGTGATGACGAGGGATACCGGTGAAACGGTTTTCTGGGCTTTGCCCGTCTCGTCCGTCCACACGGTCTGCATGGACAGGGAGTCCTTGCCGACGGGGATCGAGATATCGAGGGTGGGACAAAGCTCCATGCCGACGGCCTTGACCGCGTCGAACAGCGCGGCGTCTTCGCCGGCGTGGTTCACGGCGGCCATCCAGTTCGCGGACAGACGCACTTCGTCGAGCTTCAGCGAGGCGGCAGCCATGTTGGTGATGGCTTCACCCACCGCCATGCGCGCGGCATCGGCGCTGTTGAGCAGGGCGATCGGCGCACGTTCGGCCATGGCCATCGCTTCGCCGGTATAGCCGTCGAAGTCGGTCATGGTCACAGCCACGTCCGCCACCGGCACCTGCCACGGCCCGACCATGGGGTCGCGCGCGTTGAGCCCGCCGACGGTGCGGTCGCCGATGGTGATGAGGAAGTTCTTGCTACCCACGGCCGGCAGACGAAGGACGCGCATCAGTGCCTCGTCCATACCAATACCGGTGAGGTCGGCGACGAGATCGACGCGCGGCTTCACGCGGACGGCATCGCGATGCATCCGCGGCGGCTTGCCGAACAGCACGTCCATACCGAGGTCGATCACGGTGAGGTCGCGGCGCGGATCCTTGACGATGAGTCGCGGTTCCGCCGTGGCGTCACCGACGACGGCGTACGGGCAACGCTCGCGTGCGCAGAAGCCTTCGAACAGCGGGAGGTCTTCCGCGCCGATCGCCAGCACGTAGCGCTCCTGCGACTCGTTGCTCCAGACCTGCATCGGCGACAAGGTCGGGTCGTCGCACGGCAGCGCGGAGAGATCGATGATGCCGCCGACGCCAGCGTCGTTGAGGATCTCGGGAATCGCGTTGGAGACACCACCCGCACCCACGTCGTGAATGCTGACGATGGGATTCTCGTCGCCACGCGCCCAGCAGCTGTCGATGACCTGCTGGCAGCGGCGCTCCATCTCGGCGTTGTCGCGCTGCACCGAGGCGAAATCGAGTTCCGCACTCGAGGTACCGGAAGCGACCGACGAAGCGGCACCGCCGCCCAGGCCGATCAGCATGGCCGGACCACCGAGCACGATGACCTTGTCGCCCGGACGCACTTTGCGCTTCTGCACGTGATCGGGTCGGATCGCGGCGAGACCGCCGGCAATCATGATCGGTTTGTCGTAACCGCGACGGACACCCTTGTCGCCGGTTTCCTGTTCGAACGTGCGGAAGTAACCGCCGAGCGCGGGACGACCGAACTCGTTGTTGAACGCGGCGGCGCCCAGCGGGCCGTCACGCATGATTTCAAAGGCCGACGCCATGCGCGGCGGCAGCGGACGATCCTTTTCCCAGGGACGCGGCAGGCCGGGAATACGCAGGTGCGATACCGAGAAGCCGGTCAGTCCTGCTTTGGGCTTGCCACCGCGACCGGTGGCACCCTCGTCGCGGATCTCGCCGCCGGCACCGGTCGCAGCGCCCGGCCACGGCGCGATCGCCGTCGGATGGTTGTGCGTCTCGACCTTGATCGCGAACGGGGCGGATTCCGCCACCGTGCGGAACACGCCGTCCTTCGGATCGACGAAGAGCCGGTTGCCCTCGTAACCTTCGATCACCGCCGCGTTGTCGTGATACGCGGACAAGGTGTGCGCCGGCGATTTCTGGTGCGTGTTCTTGATCATGCCGAACAGCGAGTTTTCCTGCGTCTGGCCGTCGAGCGTCCAGGTGGCATTGAACACCTTGTGACGGCAGTGCTCGGAGTTCGCCTGCGCGAACATCATCAGCTCGGCATCGGTCGGCGCCCGGCCCATCTCGGCGTAGCGCTCGGCGAGGTAGTCGATTTCGTCGTCGGCCAGGGCAAGACCCAGCTGTTGGTTGGCCGCGGAAAGCGCCCCGCGTGGATCGAGACCGAGCTCCACGTGCCCCAGGGGGCCCGGCTCACCGGCGAGGAACAGGCCCGATGCGTCGGCCAGCGACGCCAGAGGCGACTGCACCATGGGATCGCAGAACGCGCCCATGATGGCGGCGTAACCGGGATCGCTGGGACCGGGCATGCCGCTCACGCGCCAGGCGGTACCGCGCTCGACCCGGCGCACGTCGAAACCGGCGCCGTGGAGGATGTCGGTCGCTTTGCTGGACCAGGGCGAGATGGTGCCAAGGCGCGGCACCACCCAGAAGGTGGCGTCCTCGGGACTGCCCGGCTTTGCCTCGAGCACGGACAACAGGCGCGCGCGCGCCTCGCCTTCCGGTGCGACGGCGACGTCGACGAAGTAGGTGAACCAGGCGGCCTGCACGCGCGTACCGTGATGCAGGGCATCCAGGTGGGCGTTCAGTCGTTCGAGGCGAAACGGTGAGAGGGCGCTCTGCCCGTCGAGTGCGATCATGCGGGGGAAAAGGCGCTGCAGGAAAACGCCTATTCTACATGATGTTGCGCGGCAGCATCTTGCGTAGGGAATCGCCGCTGAAGCGGCTCCCACAGGAAGCCCGCCCTTGTGGGAGCCGCTTCAGCGGCGATGCTCAGCCTCAGCCGCCCGGCTCAGCCGCTCCGGGCGGTGCCTGCCGGAGCGCTCAGCGCCTTGAGCATCTGCTCAGGGGTGAGGTAGCCACCGATGACATCGCCGTTCTCGTCGACGATGGTCGGGGTGCCGTTCACACCGAGACGCTCGCCGAGCTCGAACTCGTCCTTGACCGGGTTGGTGCAGCTGGCGGTCTTGACCGCCGCCCCCGACATGGCCGAATCGAAGGCGCTCTTGCGGTCCGCGGCACACCAGACCGACACGGCCTTGGTGTACGACGGCGTGTCGTTACCGGAGGTGGTCTTCACGCCTTCGCGCGGCCAGAACACGTACTCGACGGCGATGCCCTGCTTGTTGTACTCGCCGATGTGCGCGTGCAACTGGCGGCAGAACCCGCAGTCCACGTCGGTGAAGACGGTGATCTTGTGTTTCGGATTGGCGGGCGAGTAGATCAGCCGCTGGGACTCGGGAACCTTCGCCAGCTCGGCCTTGCGCATGCCGGACCATGCCGCCGCGCTGAGATCGGACTTCTTCTGGAGGTCGATCAGGTTGCCGTTGATCATGTAATGCCCATCGGCACTCACATACACCATGCGACCCGACGCGATCACCTGGTAATAACCGGGAATCGGCGCGGGGGCGATGCTCTGCACCTCGATACCGGGGCCGATCCCTTCGACGGCGGCGCGCACGGCGGCCTGGTCGTCGGCAGCGGCAGCCGTCACGGCGAACGCGCCGGCCAGGATCGCCGGAAGGATTTTCTTGAACATAGCGGACTCCAATCTGCTACCGGGGGAAGTGCGGGGCAGGTGTTGGAACACGCGCCTCGCCATCGGTTCCCCCGATTGTGCCACGGGCGCTCAGCCGCGCGGGTGATGCTGGGCATGAAGCCGCTTGAGCCCTTCTTTCGCCACCAGCGTGTAGATCTGGGTGGTACTGAGCGAACTGTGGCCCAGCAGCATCTGCAGGGCCCGAAGGTCCGCACCGTGATTGAGCAGGTGGGTGGCGAACGAATGCCGAAGGACGTGCGGGGAGACGCGTTTCGCCGGAATGCCTACCTGCAGGGCGTAGCGCTTCACGAGGGTCCAGAACATCTGCCGCGTCATGCCGTCGCCGCGACGGGACAGAAACAGCGCCATCGGCTGGCCGTGGCCTCTGGCCAGCTGTGGCCGGGCCTCGCGCAGGTAGGTCTCGACATGATTCAGGGCTTCCTCGCCCACCGGCACAAGCCGATCCTTGCCGCCCTTGCCTGTGACGCGAAGGACACCTTGCCGCGTATTCAGGCCCGTCAGCGGCAACTCCACCAGTTCCGATACCCGAAGGCCTGACGAGTACATCAATTCAAGCATCGCCCGGTCACGCTGACCCAGCGGATGGGTCAGGTCGGGCGCGACGATCAGCGCCTCGATCTCGCGCTCGGCCAACGCCTTGGGCAGGCTGCGCGGCATGCGCGGACGCTGCATGAGCAGGGTCGGATCCTCGCGTGCACCATCGTCACGCGCGAGTTGGGCGAAGAAGCGGCGGAACGCCGACTGGCGCCGCGCCATACTGCGCACGGCTACCGGCTGGCTGCCGTGATACGCGGAAATATCCTCGCGGCCCGCCGTCGCCAGCGAACGTCCGCGGGTACCGAGCCAGCGCGCCAGTCCTTGGAGATCCTGCCGGTAAGCCTCAAGCGTACGGTCGGCAAGCCCGTCCTCCGCCCACACGCGCTCGATGAAGCGCTCGATCAGGCGAGCATCGTCGGCGGCAAGTTCAGCGGAAGGCATAGCGGTATCGACGGACATGAATTCGGGCGTGGCAAGCGATGCCCGAATACTCTCATGCCGGGGCGCCATCGGCGCCGTCTACAATGCCGCGTCGCCAACGCCACGGAATCGCATGATCCCCACCTCACCCGCTCCCGCCTGGCGCCGTTTTGCGGCGATCGTCTATGACGTCCTCGCGGTGGTCGCCATCGTCATGGTCGTGGGGCTGCTCTCGCAGATGGTCACAGGGGGTCACCTGTTCGACGACCACGGCCGGATGCTCACCTGGTGGTACCAGCCACTCCAGGGACTCGTGGTGGGCGCCTATTTCCTGGCGTCCTGGATGCGTGGTGGCCAGACACTCGGCATGCGTCCGTGGCGTATCCGGGTCACGGATGCGAGCGGCGCGCCCGTCAACGGCAAGCGCGGCCTGGTAAGGCTCATCGTCGCCGCCCTACCCCTCGCCCTGGTTCTCATCTACCCGCTCACGTCGATGAAGGCTGCGCTGTGGGCCCCCGTGGTCGGCTGGCTCGTGCTCTTGCTTCCCGCCTGGTTCGACCGCCGTCACCGGGCGATCCATGACATGGTCGCCGGTACCGAGATCCGGCGCCTGCCTACTTGAACTGATCGCTGGCGGGGACCCACGAACCGCTCGCCGCGTTCGGCGCGGGGACGTTGATCTTGATCGAGGCCTCGCAACCCGGTGGCAACGGGCCGCCGGCAATCCTTGCCGCCGTGCAGTACGCCGTGTTGTCGAGGGCCACGGGGGCCGCGGCCACCGTCGCCGAATTCGCGGGCGGAAGGTTCTCGGCCAGCGGTTTCGCCGGAGCCATGGTTTGATTCTTTGCGGTGGCGTCCGGGTTGGCCGGCTTCGGTGGGCCATCGCCAACGCCACAACCCAGACTGAAGATCGAAATCGCATTCATCGTGGCGCTCGCATCCTTGGCGCCTGCCGTGCCGGGGCCGGCCGTACAGTTGAGACGGATGCCGCGCGGAAGCGACACGACGGCGTGTGTCGTCGTGGCTTCCACACCGTGACGGACCGCGGTATCTACGCTCGACTCCCCCTTCGGAGTCCACGCGCCGTCGAACCGTGTCGGCTTGTAGTCGACGTGGAAGTGCGGGCCGTTCTGCACGGTGACGTTGCCGCGTGGCTTCAGTTCCGTGTACGCGCCCACCTGACCGGCCTTGTCACCCTGTCCGCCGACCACGCCGTCGCTGCGGTTCGACGTGCCGCTCGCCCCGGTGAGCCGCTCGCCTTCGTCTACGCCCTTCACGGCGCCGGGTTTGCCGGATTCTTTGTCCGCGCCGGGCGTACTCGAGCCGGAGACGTCGGCCTCGCCAGGCGAGGCTTTGCCTGCCGACTGCCCCTTGACCGCCTCGGCCGCCTGATCCTCGCCCTGCTTGCCTTGAGTCGCGGCGACTTGCGCCGCGGACTCGCCCGCGGCGATGTCGCCGGGAGCCTGGCCCGGCGCGGACGGGGCCGTATCGATGCCGGCGACCGGTCGCTGCATCTCGCCGGGTGACACCGCAGGCGCCTGCACCGCGGGCCGGTCCACTGTCGCGACAGGCGCCGAGACGGACGGCTTCGCCACCGCGTCGGGCAAGGG
>NZ_JBFUIT010000111.1:0-11697 GCF_056401735.1 Luteibacter sp. P4_D7_3 | reverse complement strand
TCCTACAGTCTCGAGAATGTCGCTCAGAACATGCTCGGCGAGGGCAAGTCCATCGATGACCCTTACCATCGCATGGCCGAGATCGAACGACGTTTCCACGAGGACAAAGTCGCACTCGCGCGCTACAACCTCAAAGACTGCGAACTGGTCACGCGGATCTTCGCCAAGGCTAAGCTTTTCGATTTCTTGCTGGAACGCGCGCACGTGACCGGCCTTCAGGCCGATCACTTCGGTGGCTCCATTGCCGCGTTCGACCACCAGTACCTGCCGCGCATGCATCGGGAAGGGTACGTCGCGCCGAATGTCGGTGACATTGCGGAAAAAGCGTTTCCCGGCGGCTTCGTGATGAATTCCCGCCCAGGGCTGTACGACTCCGTCCTCGTGCTGGACTTCAAGAGCCTTTATCCATCGATCATCCGTAGCTTTCTGGTCGACCCCGTAGGATTGGCCGAAGGCGCCCTCGATACCTCGTCGTTGGCGGCTGTGCCCGGTGTTCATGGACGATTCTTCTCCCGCACCCGGCATTGCCTGCCTGCGATCGTCACCCAATTGTGGGAGCGTCGCGACGAGGCCAAGCGACAAGGTAACCAGGCGCAGTCGCAATCGCTGAAGCTGCTGATGAACTCGTTTGTCGGCGTGCTCGGCGCCCCGAATTGCCGCTTCTTCGATCCGGAGCTCGTCTCGGCGGTCACCTTGCGAGGTCACGACGTGATGCGTCGCACGCGCGAACTGGTCGAGGCCGAAGGCTATGAGGTCATCTACGGCGACACGGACTCGATCTTCATCTGGCTGAAGCAGCGCCGCAGCGAAGCCGAGGCGTCCACCATCGCCGACCATCTCGTGGAGCGCGTGAACCGGTGGTGGGACCAGCATCTATCCGAAAGCTTCGGCCTGGAGAGCAAGCTCGAGATCGAGTTCGACACGCACTACCAGCGATTCTTCATGCCGACCATCCGCGGTAGTGAGTTGGGCAGCAAGAAGCGCTACGCCGGGCTGGTCGTCTCGGAGAACGGCGAAGAAGAGGTCGTTTATCGCGGACTGGAAACCGTGCGCAGCGACTGGACGCCGCTGGCGCAGAAGTTCCAACAGGCGCTCTACCTGCTGATCTTCAAGGAACAGCCGTATGCCGCGTTTATTCGTGACTACACGCGAGGCCTGCTCGCTGGCGAATTCGACGACCTTCTCGTCTATCGCAAGCGCCTGCGCGGCAAACTGATCGACTACCAGAGCAATACGCCCCCGCAGGTGCGAGCGGCACGCATGGCCGACGACTACAATGCGCGCCGCCAGCGTCCGCTGCAGTACCAGAATGGTGGCTGGATCAGCTACGTGATGACGCGCAACGGGCCCGAGCCGCTCGAGTCGCGTGAGTCACGTATCGATTACGAGCATTACCTCACCAGCCAGTTACAGCCGATCGCGGACGCGATCCTCGGGCCTCTGGGCGATAGCTTCGCCAACCTCACGACGGCGCAGATCAGCCTGTTCCAGGCCTGATCCGCCGGATCAGGCCGTGTCGCCGAGTACCTCGGCCACGCGTATCTTCAGCACCGGTAACAGTTCCTGCTCGAACCACGGATTGCGCTTGAGCCATGCCTGATTGCGTGGACTCGGGTGAGGCAACGGTACGATCAACGGCCAGTCGCGCCGCCATCCGGTGACGACTTCCGTGAGCGTCTTGCCGCGGCCGGGCAGGTGGTAGGCCATCGCGTATTGCCCGAGCACCAGGGTGAGTTGCACATTCTTTAGATGAGCTAGCAAGGGCGCGCGCCACGCCGGCGCGCATTCGGGACGAGGCGGAAGGTCGCCGGACCTGCCTGTTCCGGGAAAGCAGAATCCCATGCCGAGGATCGCCAGTTTCGTCTCGTCGTAGAACGTCTCGCGCGAGATACCCAGCCACTGGCGCAACCTGTCACCGCTGACGTCGTTGAACGGCAGACCGGTTTCATGCACCTTCCGACCCGGCGCCTGACCGGCGATGAGGATGCGGGACGACGCGGACATCTGCACGACTGGCCGCGGGCCCAGCGGCAGGTGGGCGGCACACAGCGTGCACGCACGGACATCTTCGAGGAGCGAGCTCAGCGGTGTCATTGGGGACGCAGGTCGAGGTCCTGGAAATCGTAGGCTGGCGCGGTGCGGGCCGATGCCCTGTGCATCGTGGCGCGACGGATGCCGCCGTGTCCATCGGGAGCGAAGTCGATGAAAGCGTCGGCGTGTAGCGTGCGGTCGTCCCATCGGATCCGGAAGGTGTCGCCGTGCCAGGGCTCGGCCGTGCCGTCGAGGCGCGATGACTCGGCAAAGTGAACACGAAGCGTGTCGCCGTCGACGGCGACGTTCACGATCCCGTACCAGTTGTCCCGATAGCGCCTCGCATACGCTGTGAGGGGAAGGGTCGGTTGGAGCAAGGGCAGGGGGCGTGCGCTATGCATCGCATCGTCGGCAGCAAGGCGCTCGGCGCGCTTCTTTGCGGACGCCCAGTACGCCGCGATCCAGTCGGTATCGTGCCTGCCGAGATAGCCGTCCGCGACGTGGAAGGTAATCGCGTTGAACGCCTCTTCGGATTCCTGGTTGGTCAGCACGACCACGGCGAGGCCGAGGGAGGGCAACAAGGTCGTCTCGGACACGGTGCCCGGGAAGCCCCCGGTGTGCCAGACCATGTGCTGGCCGCGGAAATCCGAGACGAACCAGCCGGCGGCGTAGCCGAACGTGTTCGGCTGGGCTGCAGCCAGTGCCGGGACTGATGGCGCGTCGATCGGAATCGGCGTCACCATCTTAAACATGTCGGCCTGCGTTGCCGCGCTGAATAGCCGCGCTTGCGCGCCCTTTGGCTGCGGCAACACGCCCTGGCTCAACTGGGTTCCCGCCCAGCGCGCCATGTCGTCGATGCTCGCGTAGATGCCTGCGGCGCCGGCATTGTTCTTCCACACCAGCGTAGGCACGGCGCCGAGTCGGCCGTCCGCCTCCGGCATATAGGAGGTCGCTACGTCATCCGTTGGCTGGAGCTCCGAGCCGTCGATCAACGCATCGCTCATGCCCAGCGGCGCGAATATCTGCGCACGAACGAAGTCGGCATAGCGTTCGCCGGAGGCGTGCTCGACGATCAGCGTGGCCACGGCGAACATGATGTTCTCGTAGGCAAAGGTTTCGCGGAAGCCGGTAGCCAAAGGCAGGTTCGCGAGGTGCTCTACCACCTCGCGCGTGCTGTAGTGCGTGGACGGCAGGAAGAGGAGGTCGCCCGCATGGGGCCCGAGTCCGCTGCGGTGGGCAAGCAGGTCACGGATACGCATGTCGTGCGTGGCATAGGGCTCGGCCATGCGGAACCAGGGCAGGTGGTCGATCACCCGGTCATCCATATGCAGCTTGCCGCGCTCGGCCAGCATCTCGATGGCGGTCGCCGTGACGGATTTGGTATTCGATGCGATGCAGAACTTCGTGTGGATGTCGACCGACAGGTGCTTTTCCACGTCGCGCAGGCCGGAGCCTTGCTCGAACACGACCTTACCGTCCTTGATCACCGCCACGGCAATGCCGGGAACGTCGAAGGTGGAGCGAACGCGGTCGATGTAAGCGGGCAGGTCGGCAGGAAGGCTGCCGGGATGCTCGGTGGCCGGTGCGCGTGCTGACGCGCACATCGCGGCGCAAACGGCGAATGTCGAGAAGGCAAAACGAAAAGGCATCGTGTCGCTCCGTATCAGGTCGCCGCTGTCGACCGCGGTACGACGAAGCTTATCGCTGTAACAGCGTTGCCGCACCGCGAAGCATGAGGTCGATACTCTCATCGAACCGCTGGTCGAACCGATCGAACAGCACCTCCCCGGCTTCGCGAAGCAGCGGRAAGGCATCGGGATCCAGCTGCGTCTTCCTCACTTCGATGTCATACGCCGGCGAGCGCTCGCCCGGCTTCGGGAACACGGCCTGTTCTTCGATGACGAAGCTGACGGCAAAAGTGTAGACCGCGCTCAGCAAGGTGACGGCCTGGCGCGTCGTGAAGCCCGCCTGCGTGAGGTGACCACCGATACGCTCGGCGGTTTCCTGGAACAGCGTGTTGGTGAGGCGCGTGCCGGCAATCATACGGCCGCCGTCACGATAGGCCAGCAGCGTCTTGCGCAGGCCGTGCCCGAACGTGGCGACCCACACCCGCCAATCGTCGGAGGGCGTTTCCGGCACGAGGTGGTCGGCGCCGCCGACCAGGACGAGCGTAGCCATCTCGTCGATCAGCGCGTCCTTGCTCTTGAAGTGCCAGTAGAGGGTAGGCGCCTGGATATCCAGGGACTGGGCCAGCTTGCGCAGCGTGAGGTCTTCCAAGCCCGTGTCGTCGAGAAGGCGCAAGGCGGCCTGCACGATGATGTCGCGATTCACTTTCATGGGGGCAGGCCTCCGGGGGTTGCAAACCGAATCTAACATGATTAGAGTTGATCTAACAATGTTAGATTATTCGGAGCGCCCATGAAAGCTGCCGTTGTCTACGAAGCGGGCAAGTCGCCCGTGTTCGCCGATTTCGAAGCGCCCGCCGCCAAGGCGGGCGAAGAACTGATCACCGTGAAAGCGGCGGCGCTCACGCACTTCACCAAGGCGCGTGCGTCTGGCGCGCACTACAGCGCCAGCGCTTCGCTTCCCGCGATCGCCGGCTCGGACGGCGTCGGCGTGACGCAGGACGGTCGTCGCGTGTACTTCATTCTGCCTGGCGCGCCCTTTGGCGCCATGGCCGAGGTGACTCGTGTACGCGCTGGCCATTGCATTCCGGTGCCCGAAGGCATCGACGACATCGCTGCCGCTGCCCTGGCCAATCCCGGCATGTCTGCCTGGGCGGCTCTTGTTCACCGCGCACAGCTCAAACAAGGCGACACCGTGCTCATCAACGGCGCCACCGGCATTGCCGGACGGCTGGCCGTACAGCTGGCAAAGCATCTCGGCGCAGGGAAGGTCATTGCGACGGCACGCGACGAAGCAGCGCTGGCTTCCGTGAAAGCGCTGGGCGCCGATGTCGTGATTCCGATGCATCTGGATGGGACCGGTCCCGACGGTACTTCCCGGTTTGAAGAGGCCATCCGGGAGCAATGCAAGGAGGGTGTCGATGTGGTCGTCGATTACCTCTGGGGAAAGAGCGCCCAGACCATCATCGCCGCGGTTGCGAAGACGGTCGAAGACGCGCGGCCCGTGCGTTTCGTGCAGGTGGGCAGTTCCAGTGGCGCGGACATCACCTTGCCCAGCGCCGCACTGCGATCATCGGCCATCGTGCTGATGGGTAGCGGGATCAAGAGCGTGCCGTTGCCCGATCTGCTTGCTGCCGTGGGGCACGTCTTCGCCGCAGCGGTTCCGGCGAACYTCCGGATCGCCACGCGGGTGCTTCCGCTATCAGACGTCCAGACGGGCTGGGATCACGACGGCGGTAAGGCAAGGGTGGTCTTCGTTCCGACGTAACGGAGGCGGCGGCTTCCCCGATCGATGACATGCGGACGCCTCGATCCATTGATCGCGGGTCAATTGCGTTCGAGCCGGGTCAGCAGTTCCGACGCGTGGAAGATCCGGTTGCGCTTTCGTTCGGGATAGCGATCCTGGAGGATGCCGCGATGGACAAGCAGCTCCACCGCTTTGGACGCCGTCGGGAACGACGACCCAAGGAGTGCAGCCACCTCGGTTACGCTCGTCACGGGATGTCCAAGCAGAAAATTAGGCAGCTTGTGAACGACCGAGTCAACGCGAATGTCGGAGAGCGCGTCAAGCCATCCCTCGACAATGCGGTTCATGTCACGCGCGATAGCGAGCGACGTGTCACACGCGCCCACCACCGCGTTGGACAGGAACTCGACCCATGCGTCCCAATGTTCCTTCAGCTGCACCCCTGCGAGGCTGTTGTAGTACGCATGGCGATGCTTCAGGAGAAAGCCAGAAAGATAGAGTGGCGGGTAGTTCGCTTCAGCCAACATGAGGGGCATGAGCAGGCGACCGACGCGTCCGTTACCGTCGGCGAACGGATGGATGGTTTCGAACTGCGCATGCGTAATGGCAAGGCGAGCGACGATGCCGAGTTCATAGTGTTCGTCTTCGTTTCTCTCATACCTAAGCATTGACAGTTCCAGCTCTCGCATGCACGCCTCAATGTTCCCAGGCGGCGGCGGGACGAAGGTCGCATCCTCGATTCGTCCTGAGCCGATCCATGCTTGCGTATCCCGCCACTGGCCCAGCCGGACGTGGGGCTGCGCGTCGTCCATCAGGGTAAGGTGCAGGCGTCTGACGACATCGAGAGTCAGGCCGGCAGTCGCTGGCGGTTTTAGCGAGTCCAGTCCGTCCTTGAGCGCGACGACGTAGCGTTCCGTCACCCGGGCATCGGCAGTTGCCCCTTCGGCACCTTGGGTGGCCTCATATTCCAGGAGCTCGGATAGCTGCGTCCGCGTTCCTTCGATCTGAGAGCTCTGCACGGCTTCGCGACGTGCAAGCGAACGCGTAATCAGTTCGGTGTTGGGCAGATGAGCGACGGCGTCCTGAAGGCGTCCGAGCGCCTCGTGGGCCCGGCCGATGGCTGACGCTACGCGGGCAGAGGACGGCAATATCCGAGGCGTCGCAGGTGGAACGAGGGCATGGCAGTGCGATCGCGGCTCGTCACATTTGACGAGGCTGCGCTGTCGAGTAGGGGAAAGATCCTGTCGGCGCACAGGGTGCGACCCTTGGTAAGGTTGAATAAGCCTAGGGCTTATTAAAGGATAAGTCGATAACCCTTAATAAGGCGATGGCTTATTAAAGCCTGGCGCTCACTTGGCCGCCTGCCTCATGGCCCCCGGCGGCTCGCCGATCACCCGCTTGAACGCCCGGCTGAAGGCTGCCAGCGAGCCATACCCCAGCTGGAACGCCACACTCTCGATTGTAGACTCGTCGCGTCCTATCCACTGGGCCGCCAGCCGCATGCGAAGTTCGGTGAGGTAGCGCACCGGGGTCATGCCGGTGACGGTGAAGAAGCGCTCGGCGAATACCGAACGCGAACTGCCCATTTCATCGGCGAGCTCGGCGACGGTCCAGTTGCGGCCAGGCTCGCGATGCATGGCAACGATGGCCTTGCCCAGGCGTGGGTCACGGAGCCCTTTCAGCCAGCCGGAGGCATCGCCACAGCCCGATTCGACCCAGCCGCGCACGATAATCGCGGAGACCACGTCGGCCAGCCGGGCGAGAATGCCGGCGAAACCGGCGCGCCTATGACAGGACTCACGTTCCATGGCGTCCAGCATGGGACGTAGCTCCGGATAACGGTCGAGCAGCGTGCCGACAAGCATCACGTCGGGCATCGCTGCGACGAGTGGCTGCATGCCGCCGAGTTCGAATTCCATGCATCCGCTGAAGATCAGAGCGCCCGAGGCGCGCGCAGTCGCTTCGCACTCAGGATGAATGTCGGCGACGCTGTTGCACAGCGGCGTGGCCAGAAAGTCCGTGACATCCCGCGACGGTATGTCTGCGGACGAGAGCAGCACATGCGGACGGCCTTGCGGCAGCAGGACGGCGTCGCCGGTCTCGAGCGAGAGCACCCTGTCGTCATGGGTTCGCAGGAGCACGGGACCACGGCCGACGAAATGAAACTGGGCATGCCCCGGCTCGCCTTTGAACCCGACACCGAACGGCCGAGCAAGCTCGATGCGCCGGTAATTCACGCCGACCAGGCGCATCCCCAGCAACAGCTCGCTGGCCGCATCCGATTCGTCTGCAAAGGCGGGGAGAGTCATAGGCCCGGACGCACGATCAAGCATTAAGGACTTGGCATCATATACCGTCCGGCCTGACCCGCCTACCATGCTCCCTTTCCTTTGTTGGACGGGAAGCGACATGACAGCTAGTGCGGAAACCGGCGACACGCTGGCAGTAACGGAGCGACCCGCCTGGGGCGCGGTCTTCGCGGTGACCCTGGGCGTCTTCGCCCTCATTACCGCTGAGTTCCTTCCCGCCAGCCTTCTGACACCCATGGCGGCCAGTCTGGGCGTGACCGAAGGCATGGCAGGGCAGACGGTGACCGCGACAGCGGCGATCGCCCTGGTCACGAGCCTGGTGATCTCGGTACTGACCCGCAACACGGACAGGCGGACGGTTCTGCTTTCGTTCTCGGTGCTACTGGTTGCCTCCAACCTGCTCGTCGCCTTTGCGCCGACGCTGGCGCTGGTGCTGGTGGGGCGCGTGCTGCTGGGCATCGCCATCGGCGGTTTCTGGACGATGTCCGCGGCCGTCGCCATGCGTCTGGTGCCAGAGGCGATGGTGCCGCGGGCGCTGTCGATCATCTTCAGCGGCGTATCCGTCGCTACCGTGGCCGCCGCGCCGCTGGGTAGCTACTTCGGTCATCTCATCGGCTGGCGCAACGTGTTTCTGATCGCGACGGTCATCGGTGTACTCGCCTTTTTCTGGCAGCTTGTCGTGTTGCCGAAGATGGCGCCTACCGGTTCGGCGCGGATGGGTACGCTGGTTGAAGTCATGAAGCGTCCCGTCATGCGTGCGGGCATGATCTCGGTGCTCCTGGTGTTCACCGGGCATTTCGCGTTCTTCACGTATTTGCGGCCCTTTCTCGAAGTCGTGACGGGCGTGGGCGTGAACGGGCTGTCGGTGATCCTGCTCGGCTTCGGCGTCGCCAATTTCATCGGTACGTCGCTCGCGGGCTTCGTCCTCGAGCGCAGCCTTCGCATGACCCTCTTGCTGATGCCCCTGGCGATGGGTGCGATCGCCCTGGCGCTGGTGGCCCTGGGTCGCGCCCCGATGGCTGACGCGCTACTCGTCGCGCTGTGGGGCATGGCCTTCGGCGCCGTGCCGGTGGCGTGGACGACATGGATCACGAAGACCGTTCCCGATGAAGCCGAAAGCGGTGGCGGCCTGATCGTGGCGGCGGTGCAGTTCGCCATCACGCTGGGCGCAGCAGCGGGCGGCCTGGTGTTCGATCGGGCCGGTGCATCGGGCGTGTTCGTCGGCGCCGGTGCGGTGTTACTCGTGGCGGCGGCGATGATCTTCGTCAGTATGCGGGATCGTTCCGAGGCGCATGTGGCGGTGACGTCCGAGGCATGATGAGTGTGGGATGATCCGCCGAGGCCAGCCATGTTGGCCCCTGTTGGATCATCCCATCGTCAGAAGGCGTTGCCGTGGATCAAGACTTGAGTTCGGATGCGACCCGGCTTGGGCGCAAGAGCATCATCTTCGCCCTGGTCACGACGCTTTTCGCGCTTGTCGCTCATGCGGTGGCCTACCTCACGCATGAATACGCACACACGTTGACTGCCTGGTCGCTGGGCTGGATAGCGAAACCATTCGACGTCGACTATGGCGCCGCGACTGTCTCTAACGTCATCTTGCTTGGCGACGTTTCGGACAACGTGAGCTATGACCCGATCTTCGCGAGCGGGCACGGCCCGAGTGCAGCGGTCATTGCGCTCGCAGGCCCCTTCGTTGGGAACGGTCTGCTCTACTTCCTCATCTACGCACTCACGACGACATGCTGGATCAGGTCCAGACGGTACGTGGTGATGTTCCTCTACTGGCTGTCGCTCATGTGTGCTGCGAATGTCTGGAGCTATGTGCCCCTCCGGGCGCTGACCACGCACGCGGACATTGCACTCGCCGCGAAAGGCCTTGGCATCTCGACATGGCTGCTGTTTCCCTTCGTCATGGCGGTGTCTGCCTGGGTGACATGGCACTTCCTGACGCGGATGCTGGCGCATGTCTACGAGACGATCACCGCCGGGTCGCTGCCCAATGGCATCCTCTTCATCGCCTTTACCGCCTTCTGGTACTTCTCCTTCTTCAGCGGTGATGCGATCAATGGTTCCTACGGCCTGATTTCTCAGATCCTGTCGATGACGTCCCGCTACCTGCTGTTTCCGCTCTGCGCAGCGTGGCTTGGCAGCCGTTATATGAGCCGGGTTACTTCCCCGCGTTAATCAACGTCGCCAGCGCCATAATGGGTTCACTCCCATGGAGTCGATGCCATGCCCAACTTATCCGTCAAGCGCGTGTACGAAGAGCCATCGCCTCGTGATGGCATGCGCGTGCTGGTCGACCGGCTCTGGCCCCGTGGCCTGACCAAGGAGAAGGCGGCTGTCGACCTCTGGCTCAAGGAGATCGCGCCGACGCCGACGTTGCGAACCTGGTTCGATCATCGCGAAGACCGTTTCGACGCCTTTGCCGAAAAGTACCGGCACGAGCTCGAGCACAATCCGGCGGTGGCGGAACTGCGCGCGCTGGTGAAGAAGCGCAAGGTGACGCTGGTCTACGGGGCACACGATCCCGCGATCAACCATGCCGTCGTCCTCGAGGCATGGCTGGGAGCCTGATCCCGCGCGATCGGGTCAGTTCGTCGCGCCGGGCTTGAGCGAGGCCTTCTGTGCCTTCGTCACTTGCTGATAGTCCGGCGCCGCGACCGGCTTCGGGTCCAGTGCACTTCGGTAGTTGCCCTGCATCACCAGCGATACCTCGCCCAATCCACCGTCCTGTGCCGTACTCCACGAAGCGATGGCGACGGTGTTGTCTCCGTTCGTGTTCAGCAGCCCTGCCGGCAACTCGAAGTCGGTCTGCGGACCGACGTCGCTGATGTAACGTCCCATCTGCCAGCCGTTGATGAAGATGATCGCGCGATAGTGATGCGGCGCGATGTCGTGGATGCGCAAGGCGATGGGCACGTCCTGGCCCGCGGGAATATCCAGGTGGAAGCGAGTTCGATACCAGTCGACGCCGGGCTTATCCGTTTCGCGGGGCAGGGTGGTCGTCGCCCAGCGTTCGTCCGCGAAGCCGGGTAGCTGCCAGCCCATCCGTTCGCCATAGAGGCCGCTGGCGTTGAACGGCCCGCGGACCGGATCCGGCAGGTTTTCACCGCCGACGTTGCCCTGGATCTTCCAGCGGATCCCGGTCGGTGCACCCGCGAACGTGGCAGCGATGAGGCCTCGCGGTTCGCGGAAGCTGCCACTGTGTTCTTCCTGGAGGTGTCCTGTGTTGTCGACCAGCACGGAGACGATATTGTCGCCACCTGCCTTGAGCCAGCTGGGGTCGATGGGGAATTGCTGCGCGCCGCTCGGGTTGTTACCAAGGAAGTGGCCATTGAGCCAGGCGGTGAAGATGCCATGGTTGCCCAGGTGCACACCGGTGTTGGCAGCGAGGAGAATGGCGGTTTCCTTGCCGGTGGCGGTGAAATGGCCGCGATACCACACGTTGCCGTGATGGAAGTCGTAGTCGTCGCTGTCCAGGATCGGCAGCTCGTGATTCCAGTAGGGATTGGGCGTGGTGGTGCGGTCGGTGGCCGTCCAGCCGCTATCGTCGAAGGTCGGTGCGATTTCCGGCGCGGCCTCGCTGATACGCCAGGCTGTGAGGCTCGGCAGCGACACAGGTTGCGGACCGTCGATATGGCCTTGCAGGCTTGAGGAGGCCGTGACCTTCGCTGTCACGGGCGCGCCATTCYACGTAAAACCATGGATACCCGGGCCAGCGAACACCTCGATGTCACCGGCCTTGTCGGTGTCGCCGGTAAGAGCCAACTGCTCGCCCTCGCCAGTGGCAGTCCGCGCGAGGTAAGGGCCGCGCACGAGGACAGATCCCGTTGACGTATCCAGCTGCCAGAAGTGCTTCGCCGTCTCGTTGTCGCCGATCAACAGCAGCAGGGATGTCTCGCCCTGGCCGATGGTGACTCGCGCCAGTCCGTCATGGCGATAGTTGAGGCGGAGCATATGCGTGGCCGCGTCCCAGTGC
>NZ_JBFUIT010000110.1:0-11725 GCF_056401735.1 Luteibacter sp. P4_D7_3 | reverse complement strand
AGATCGCGATGACCGTGAGCACGGTGGCCGAGATAGCGCCGGCGATGAGCGGCCCGGTTTCTGTATCTCCCAGCACGCGATGCTCGGTCAGGGCCGCGCCTACCGTGTTAGCCAGGCGCAACGCACCGGCGGCGGCACGGCTGGAGCTGCCCCCCGTATGGCGTGGCCGCGGCGGGCGGGGCGAGCGGCTACGCATGCGCTCGTTGCCGGAGCGGCGCCGGCGGCCACGCAGGAGGATTTCCGTGGCGTTCTCGAGGTCCGCTTCGTACTGCGCCTCGAGCTTTCCGGCAAATCCGTTGTCCTCGATCGCTACGTCGATTTCACGGTTGCTCAGCCAGCTGGCGATATTGAGATTGGACGAGCCCACGCGCGCCCAGCGCCCGTCGGCGACGGCCGTCTTCGCGTGCAGCATCGAACCGTTCCATTCGAACACGCGGATACCGGCCTTCAACAACGGGCGGTAGCCGGAGCGCGACATCCCGGCGACCATGGGGATGTCGCTGGTGCCTGGTACAAGGAGACGCACGTCCACGCCATCGCGTGCGGCGGCGGCGAGGGCCTGCACGTACGGTGCAACCCCCACGAAATAGGCATCGGTGAGCCAGAGAGTCTTGCGCGCCATGGCGGCGACCATCTGGTCGAGGCGATACATGCCGGCGGTGCTCGGCTGGGTCGCGATGAGCCGTAGCGAGACCTCACCGGCGTCCTTGCTGTCCGCCGTGGGCCGCAGGCGTTCATCGTCGGGTAGCGGCTCGCCGGCCTGCTGCCAGCTGTCGGCGAAGGCGTGTTCGATTTCCGCGACCGCCGGGCCGTGAATCATCACACCGGTATCGCGCCAGGGCGACACATTGCGCCCTGGATCGCCCAGCCACTTCTCGCTCAGGCAGACGCCGGACAGGAAGCCGACCTCGCCATCCACGGTGAGCACCTTGCGGTGGTCGCGGCTGACCCAGCCGAACGAGCTGCCGAGCCTGGGTGGGTTGTAAATGCGCACGTGGCCGCCCGCGGCGCGGAGTTCGTTCCAGAACGACGCGCGTGACTGGCCGAGACAGCCGACCCAGTCGCCGATCACAGCCACGAAAACCCCGGCGCGAGCGCGCTCGACGAGCGCGGCGCGGAACGCTTGCCCGATGCTGTCGTCGCGGATGATGTAGTTCTCGACGAATACGTGGCGCTTCGCCGCCGTGATGGCGGCGAGCCAGGCATCGAAATGGGCCCTCGCGTCGATCAACAGCTCAACGGCGTTGCCGCCGATCAGCGGCGCGCCGGCACTGCGGCTCAGAGCCTGCTCGGCGAACAGGCGGTTGGAAAATCCGGTGCTGCGGTGGCGTACGTTCATGCGGGCAGTGTATCGGGCCAGCGTGTGCAGGAGCCGCTTAGGCGGCGAAGCTTCGTGTGGGAGCCGATTCATCGGCGATCCCGCAGCAGCGGGCCCGGTTGCCGCGAGCACCCATTCGCCGATGAATCGGCTCCTACAGCGGCCTGGGAGCTCCGGTCTGCGGGCGGTCATACCAATGCGCTAAAATGCCGGGCTATGACCGAAGACCTCCTTAGCCGCCCCCGTCCCGCGGAAGCCGCTGCCCGCCGCCAGAGCACGGGCGTGATCGTCGACCGCGTGCAAGTAGGCGGCCGCGCACCGATCGTCGTCCAGTCCATGACGAACACGGACACCGAAGATCCCGTCTCCACGGCGAAGCAGGTGGCCGAACTGGCCCGCGCGGGCTCGGAGATGGTCCGCATTACGGTGAATACGCCTGCCGCTGCCGCCGCCGTGCCGCGCATCCGTGAACGCCTGGACATGATGGGCGTCTCGGTCCCGCTGATCGGCGACTTCCACTACAACGGCCACCAGTTGCTGGAAGGCGAGCCGGCCTGTGCCGAGGCGCTCGCCAAGTACCGTATCAATCCGGGCAACGTCGGCTTCGGCAAGAAGAAAGATGCGCAGTTCGCCTCGATCATCGAGATGGCGATTCGCTACGACAAGCCCGTGCGTATCGGCGCCAACTGGGGCTCGCTGGACCAGTCCATGGTCGCTGCCCTGATGGACGAGAACGCCCGCCGTGCCGACCCGTGGGACGCAGGCCATGTAGCTCGCGAAGCGTTGATCCGTTCCGCGCTGGATTCCGCCGCGCGCGCGGAAGACCTCGGCCTTGCGCGCAACCGCATCATCCTTTCGTGCAAGGTCTCGGGCGTGCAGGAGCTGATCGCGGTGTATCGCGATCTCGCCCGTCGTGCCGACTACGCCCTGCACCTGGGCCTGACCGAAGCGGGTATGGGCTCGAAGGGCATCACCGCCTCCAGCGCGGCACTCGGCGTGCTGCTGCAGGAAGGTATCGGCGACACGATCCGCATTTCGCTCACGCCCGAGCCGGGGCAGTCGCGCACGGCCGAAGTCATTGTCGCCCAGGAGTTGCTGCAGACGATGGGCCTGCGCGCCTTCACGCCGCTGGTCACCGCGTGCCCGGGGTGCGGTCGCACCACGAGCGAATTTTTCCAGGAGCTGGCCAAAACCGTGCAGGAACATGTGCGCGAGCAGATGCCGGTGTGGCGCGTGAAGTACGACGGTGTGGAGAACCTCACTCTCGCGGTGATGGGCTGCATCGTCAACGGACCCGGCGAATCCAAGCATGCGAACATCGGCATTTCGTTGCCGGGTAACGGCGAAGCACCTTCCGCGCCCGTGTTCATCGACGGTGAAAAAGTCATGACACTGCGTGGTGACAACATCGCCGACGAGTTCGTCGGCATCCTCGACAACTACGTCGAGACGCACTACGCGGCGCGCGGCGACTGAGCCATCACGCGTTGAATGCGGGGTCGTCCGGCATCATTGTTGGCGGTTCCCCGCAGGAGACAAAGGCATGACTTCTTCCGTTCCGGTCCTCGACCTCAACGATGGCAACAAGGCCCCGCAACTGGGCTTCGGTGTATTCCAGATTCCCGATGGCGAAACGGCCGATGCCGTCGCCAGCGCTCTGGCGGCTGGCTACCGCTCTCTGGATACCGCGGCGATCTACAAGAATGAAGCCGGCGTGCGCCAGGGCATCGAGCGATCCGGGGTCGCGCGCGGCGACATCTTCCTTACGACCAAGCTGTGGAACGCCGAGCAGGGTTTCGATAGCACGCTAAAGGCCTTCGATAGCAGCCTGAACAAGCTGGGTACCGACTACGTCGACATGTACCTGATCCACTGGCCGACGCCGAAACGCGACCTTTATGTCGACACCTGGAAGGCCTTCATTCGCCTGCGTGACGAAGGTCGCATCCGTTCGATCGGCGTGTCCAATTTCCAGCCAGCGCATCTCGAACGCCTGGTGAAGGAAACCGGCGTGGTACCGGTGGTCAACCAGATCGAACTGCATCCGGACTTCGCGCAGCGCGATGTCGTTGCTGCCAATACGAAGCTGAAAATCATCACCGAATCCTGGAGCCCCTTGGGGCAGGGCGGCGACCTGCTGAAGAACGATGCCCTTGTCACCATCGGCAAGAAGCACGGCAAGACGCCGGCACAGGTGGTGATTCGCTGGCATGTCCAGCTCGGGCACATGGTGATCCCGAAATCCGTCACGCCCGAACGCATCAAGGCCAACATCGACGTGTTCGATTTCGAACTGTCAGCCGATGAGATGAAGGCGATCGACGGACTGGATGCGGGCAACCGCATGGGCCCGCATCCGGACGAACTGAACTGACTTACTGCCCCATCGAGACGTCGATCTCGAACGGATAGGGCGCCGGCTTCTTCGGCGGTGGCGGCAGGGTCCAGACGGCAAACTGGCCGGTGAAGCACTTCGCCACCGGCGTTTCCGGCTGGACCGCCACGTCGCTGGAGCGGCCCTTGGCGTCGATCGTCGCGACAATGGTGAATGGCGTCTTGTCCGCGGGGCTGTTGCTGGCGATGCAGTCCTTCAGCGCGTCCGTGGCCGGGTTGCCTATCTTGTCCCACAAAGCGCCTTGCCAGGCCTTGCCCTCCGGATTCTTCTCCAATGCCTTGGCAGCCTGGACACGCGCGTCGAAACCGCTATCGGTGGCAAGGGCAAAAGCGAGGGCAAGCAGCATCGGGTGTCTCCGGGATGGGATCGGAAGAGCCTAGCAGGGACGCGAAGGCTTCACATGCGCCGGACTAGCGTGACTGACGCAAGCGTCGTTCCCGCGATGCATCCGGAGCCTGCGATGCCCTTACACCCCTCCCGCCTGCTGGCGTTGTTGCTCCTGTCGTCGACGGCGATCGGCCAGACGACGCCGAATCCGGCGTCCGTGCCCACCGCGACGCCAGGAGCGAATCCTGCCGCCGCGCCGAGCCCGGGGCAGGCCAACCCGGCCTCGATGCCTGTTCAACCCGCTTCCGACGCAGGCGCCACCGAACGCGGGCTGAGCCCGGTGCAGCCGGGTAGTCCAGGCGTCACCCGGCGCGTGCAAAATGCCAACACGCACGCTGTTGACGCGCAAGGCCACGTGCTGGATCCCCATGGCAAGCCCGTCGGCCAGGCGGCGTCGCCATCGGTGATGCCGGCGCCTCCCTCGACGGTGCGCTGAAAAGCAGGTCATGCCAGGCGGATCAGTCGCACGCTTTTGCGTCAGTGCGCTACCATCCGGCGGGTGCCGCACCTTGACGGGAGTGAGGATGAAACGAGCGATCGCCGTGGCTCTGCTGACGGCCGGCCTGGCCGGCTGCGCAGGGATGTCCTCGAAGATTGCCCGGCTGGAAGTCGGCACCCCACGAAACGAGGTCGTCGACCGTCTCGGTCCGCCCGATTCGGACCGGAACATGATCGGTTTCGAAGTGATGAGCTGGATCGACCGTCGACCGGGCCGCTTTTCGTTCTCCCATCAGGACTACACCGTTGTGCTGAAGGACGCGAAAGTCGTTCAGTTCGGTCCCGGGCTTGTCCGTCGCGACGGCAAGACCTCCCTGCAGATCGAAACCGGCGATCCCTAGAAGTCGCCTCATAGGCGTACAAGCGTGCCGCGGGCCAGCGACGCTAGCGTTCCCCAAAGCCTCCGGGGAGCCGCGCCATGTCGATGAAAGCACCTACCTATGCCGAGCTCGCCTCGGAGCTGACGCGCCTGCACGACGCCCGCGAGGCTGTGATCGAGCAGGCCCTGGACGCCCTGGAAACCCGCCACCCACCGCTGGCCCAACTGGTCGTTTCGTGCGTGGGCGATCGCCACCGGGCGGCCCGCTGGCTGGTCATGCCGCAGCGGGCGTTCTCCGGCCGCAATGCCTACGACATGCTGGCGGACGGCGACCTGGACGGGGTGTGGGAGCAGGTGGTGCTGAAACAGCTCGGTATCGTCGCCGCTCTCTGACGCCGCCCACGTCGTTGTGGGAGCCGATTGATCGGCGATCCCGCGTCAGCGGGCCAGGTTTCCGGTCACATCCAGCCGCGGCGGTGATAGAACCAGAGGGCCAGATACTCGCGGAGGCAGCGGGCAGTCAGGGTCAGCGCGTCGCGGCGCGGCAACCAGCCGGGCGCGACGACCAGCTTCCCGTGGCCGTCCTCCGCGGGTACGGGAGTCACGACGATGCCCTCGTGCCGGAAGCATCCGGCCGCCCGGCGCATGTGGATGGCCGACGTCACCAACAGCACATCGGACAGGCCGTCTGCCTTGAGCATGGCGGCCGAATTTCGCGCGTTTTCGTGCGTGTTGACGCTGCGGCTTTCCACACGCAGGTCGCCGCCGGGAACCCCGGACAGGGTAAATCCCCGCGCGAGGTCGTCGGCCTGATCGCTGCCGGAGACCAGCAGCAGGGGCGCAAAGCCGTCACGCCATAAGGTCAGCCCGCGACCGGCGCGCGTCGTCGTGCGCGACCAGTCGGCCACCGGCAATTTGCCGCCGCCCAACACGACGATCGCGTCGGCGTGCGGTGTGGAGGATCCCGGGACGGTGGCCAGTCCGTCACGCAGGTGCAGCGCCAGTACGGGCGTGGACGCGATCCAGATCCAGGCCAGGGCAAGCGCCGCCGCCAACGCCGCCGTGCGAGGGCGTCGCCACAGGACCAGTGCCGTCGAGAGCAGGGCCAGAAGCAGCCCCTGGACCGCGGGATGGGTCAGTCGCCCGACGATGTCCACGGCTTCCGACAAACCTGGTCCTCCTCGTTTCGCGGGGCGACAAGCATGGCGCACTTCGCAAGATTCGGCGCGTCGGTCGAATGGCATAGGCGGGCTGTTGGAATGGACGTGGACCCCTATCGACACGACGATACCGACCGAGCGAAGTCACAGGGGCAGGTGTCATCATGAAGCGTTGGAATCGCGTCGCCACAGTGTTTGCCACCGTCATGTTGACGGCATGCGCGACAGGCGGAATCACCTCGGCACCACCGAAGATGGACGCCGCCAATCCGGCGGTCGAGTCGTATCTGATCGGTGTCGACGACCAGTTACAGGTCACGGTCTGGCATAACCCGGACCTCAGTGTCAGCGTTCCGGTGAGACCGGACGGGAAGGTCACCGTACCGCTGGTGGGCGATGTCGCCGCCGGTGGGCGCACGACCGACCAGGTAGGGGCGGAGATCCAGCAGAAGCTGGCTCAGTACATCCGCGACCCGCAGGTGGCCGTGATCCTTACGGCATTGCGCAGTCACGAATACCTCTCGCGCGTTCGCGTCACCGGCGCGGTGCGCAGTCCCATTTCCATTCCCTACCGGCAGGGCATGACTGTGCTCGATGTCGTGCTCGCCGCCGGCGGGACGACCGAGTTTGCCGCGCCCGATCGCACCGAACTCTATCGGCGCAGCTCGGGCGGCGCGACCCAGGCCTACGCGGTGCAACTGCAGAAAATCCTGCAGCAGGGCGACCTGAGCAACAACTACCCGGTACAGCCCGGCGACGTGATTACGGTACCGCAGCGTGCGTTCTGACAGGGGTATGTGATGAACGGGGAACTTGTTCCTTTCACGGGCATCCTGCCCGCATTGATCGGTGAAGCACGCAGGCGGCGCGTGACGATGGGCGTGATCTTCGCGGTCATCGCGCTGCTCGCCCTTGGCGTCGGCATGGTCTGGCCGAAGAAGTACGAAGCGTCGACGACCATCCTCGCCGAGGAAAGCAGCATCATCACGCCGTTGATGGAAGGCGCGGCCTCGGCCACCGGCAACAAGAATCGTGCCGGCATCGCCCGCGACGTGATCTTCAGTCGCCGCGTGCTCGACGAGGTGCTGCGCAGCGGAGGCTGGCTGGCAAACAGCCCGTCCGCGCTGGATCGCGACAAGATCATCGAGGGGATCAAGGGTCGCACCAAGATCATCAACAACCGCGAAAACCTGATCACCATCACCTATTTCGACTCGGACCCGARGCGCGCTTTCGAGGTGACCCGTGCGTTCGGCCAGTTGTTCATCAGCGAGAGCCTGGCCTCCAAGCAGCGCGAAAGCCGCGAAGCTTACGAGTTCATCAACAGCCAGGTCGAGGCGTATCGCGCCAAGCTGACCGACGCGGAAGGCAAGCTCAAGGCCTATCGCGACGCCAATGCCGATGCACGGCCGGGCAACGACGTGGACACCAATTCGCGCATCAGCCAGCTGCGCATGCAGATCGAAAACAATCGCATGGATTACATGCAGAAGCAGTCGCAGGCCGCGTCGCTCGCCGCACAGATCAATGGCGAATCCGAAGTCAACGCGGTGCAGACGGTCGGCGGCATCTACACCACGCAGCTCGGCGATCTGCAGGGCCAGCTGGACAAGCTGCTGCTCAACTACACCGAGGATTACCCGGATGTGATTCGCCTGCGCCATCAGATCGAGGACGTGCGCAAGCAGGCCCAGACGGCCGACGCGCAGCGCGCGGCCGGCGGACCGATGCCGATTGACCATTCGACCACGATGAACCCGGTCTACCAGCAGATGCGCCTGCAGCTGTCTGCCGTGCGCGGTGACGCTGCCGCCAGTGCGGCACGCGCCGGCGCGAGCGAGGCCATGTTGCAGACCGAGCTCGAACGCAGCAAGCGCATCGCCAGTTCGGAGAATGTCATCGCCGAACTCACCCGCGACTACAACGTCAATCGCGATGTCTACCAGGATCTGCTGAAGCGTCGCGAGAACGCACGCGTGTCGATGAATCTCGACGCCGAGCAGCGTGGCCTGACCTTCCTGGTACAGAACCCTGCGGTGATGCCGCTGGTGCCCTCCGGCCTCCGCTTCATGCACTTCGGCCTGGCCGGCCTCGCGCTGTCCCTGGTGATTCCCTTCGGCCTGCTCTTCGCGGTCGCCCGCTTCGATCCCCGGGTGCGCTCGGTCGGTCAGCTCGAGCGTGCCACGGGCTTCCCTGTGCTTGCCTCGATCCCGTTCTATCCGACGCCGCGCGACCGCCGGCGTGACCACCTGCACAACATGGCATTGGCTCTGATCGTCGCCGGTGTCGGCGCGGTGTACCTGCTGCTGTTCTGGATGAGGATGAAGGGCTGACCATGAACAAACTGGCCGCGGACAACACGGAATTCAGCGATATGCTCGCCGATCATCATGACGACGCCCATCACGGCGACGGGCATGCCATGCCCAGCCACTCCATCGCGCGGATGCGCGAAGAAGCCGGCGCGCTGGCGCCCATCGATTGCGAGCGCAAGCGCCTGATCCATCGGGAGGAGTCGGTACGCCAGCAATCGGATGCCTTTCGCGGCATCCGCACGCGCCTGCTCGAGATGGCGGGCGAGAGCAACTTCATCACGCTGGTGGTCGCCGTCAGTCCGCGTTCGGGAGGCAGCTTCGTCACCCGTAACCTGGCGGCGGCATTCGCCTTCGACGAGGCCAAGACCAGCCTGCTGGTGGACTGCAACCTGCGCTATCCGAACCAGCACAAGGCGCTGGGCGTCGAACCACGGACCGGGGGGCTCATCGATTTCCTCGAGCATCCCTCGCGCGGCATCGCGTCGATCATGTACCACACGGGCGTGCCTCGCCTGCGCCTGATCCCAGCGGGGAAATCACGCGAGAACAGTGGCGAGTATTTCTCTTCCTTCCGCATGCGCGCAGTGCTCGATTCGCTGCGTTGCCGCTATCCGGATCGCTACCTCTTCCTTGACGGACCGCCGGTCAAGGGCTCGCCGGATGCACGCATCCTGGCGGACCTCGCCGACTTCGTCGTCATCGTTGCCGGATACGGACGCGACACGCCGGCCTCGATCAACCAGGCCGTCGCCAATTTCGATCCCGCCAAGCTCGCGGGCGTGGTTTTCAATCAGTCGCCGTAAGGACGACGCTCGCGTGGAACGACCGGCAGGCGTTCCGCGCACACAGGGGCTAAGGGAGGGAACATGCCGGCATCGACAAGGCTCGCCCGTGCGATCGTGATCGGGCTCGCGTCGGCACCCACCATGGCGCTCGCGGGTACCTTCGATTACACGCTCTATGCAGGAATCGAGCACAGCAACAACATCGCATTGTCGTCGGACCAGCCAATCAGCGAGAACGTCTTCACGCCGGGCGCGACGTTCCAGTACACCCAGCTGGGTTCCACCTTCCAGGCGAACGTGGCCGGTACGCTGGAATACCGCAAGTACCTGGAGAACGACTTCGACTCGCAGACGCAGACCCAGCTGGCCGCCCAGGCCAACTGGACCGCGATCCCCGAGCGCCTCGACTTCTCGTTGGAAGACTATGCCGGCGTGCAGCCGGTGGACCAGCTGGCTGCCGATTCCCCCGGTAACCAACAGCAGACCAACGTGGTCGTCGTCGGACCCACGCTGCGCATGCGCTTCGGCGATGCGGCGCGCGGGCAGGTCGAGTTGCGCTACATCGACAGCTACGCGTCCAAGGTGAACGAGTTCGATTCGTCGCGCGCTCTGGCCGCATTTCGTGTGTACCGTGACCTCAATCCTACCGACACACTGTCCGGCAATCTCGAATTCCAGAGGGTCGACTTCGACAAGCAGCCCAGTAGCGCGAACTACGACCGGAAAGAGGCCTACCTCCGCTATACGAGCACGCTGGCGCATTTCGACGCGGATGTCCTGGTTGGCGGAACACGCCTGAACTTCGACCAGGGACGCGATGCGACGTCCCCGCTGGTGCGCTTGCAGATCGGCTGGCAGCCGACGGTGCAGAACTCGCTGAGCGTGGCCGGGACCTATCAGTACGCGGACGCGGCGCAAGACATCATCACGACACCCGGGCTGCTGGGAGCCAACCGGTTCACCGCAGACCGCACCGAAGCGATCGACCCTTTTGCCAACACCGGTGGCCTTGGCCGTGGTGCGGCCACGGGTATCGGTACGGGCAGTGCCGTCATCGGTTCGGAGGTCTACAAGGAAAAGCGCGTCGAGGCGAGCTGGGTCTGGCAGCAGCCGCGCCTGAGCGTGACGGTGTCGCCGTCGTACAGCCAGCTTCGCTACCTCACCGACAACACCTTCGACCAGACGGCGAAGGGTGTCAGCGCTGGGGTGGGCTATCGCCTGAGACCGACGCTGACCCTCACCGGCTTCGGTACGTACGAAAAAACCAAATACGACTCGTTCGACCGCAAGGACAACACGGTACGCCTGGGCCTGGACCTCGGCCAGCAGTGGAACCGTCACTGGAGCTGGCACGCCTCGGTGGCGCGCGAGCGTCGCAACAGCGATGCCGTGGGCCAGAGCTACCGCGAAACTGAATTCTTCGTCGGCGTGGTTTACCGGAGATAACGATGCGCCAGGATGCTGACATGCCGTTCTTCTTTGGCCCGGACGCCGGTCTGTTCGGCATGTATCACGCGCCGTCCGTTCCGGCACGTCGCGCCATGCTGATGTGCCCGCCGCTCGGCCAGGACCTGATCCGCTGCCACCGGCTCTACCGCCAACTAGCGCAGTCGCTGGCCGAGGAAGGCATGGCCGTCCTGCGCTTCGACTATCACGGCACCGGCGACTCCGCGGGCGGCAGCGCGGAAGTGGACTGGGAGCATTGCGTGCGTGACGCGACAGCGGCCGCGGTCGAGCTTCGCCGGCGCGCCGGGGTGGACCGCATCGTCGCCTTTGGCGCCCGCCTGGGCGGCAGTGTCGCCCTTGCCGCCGCGGAGCAGGCACGCTTCAGTGAAGTGATCGCGTGGGATCCGGTGCTCGAGGGTGCAGACTACGTAGCCGAACTCGACGCCATGCAGGCGGCGCTTCGCGAGGATGCAGGTCGGTTCAACGCGCCGCGTAGTCACAGCGACGTGGCAGAGCAGTGGCTCGGCTTCGATATCGCCGAGAGCCTACGCCACCAGCTGTCCGCACTGAGCGTAGCGTCTGCCAACGTGCCGACGCTGGTCCTGGACTCCATGCCCGCGTCGTCCGGCCGGGGTTGGGAGCGCATCGTTTCTCACCGAGGCCGTGTCGCTACCATCACGCCGTCGACGCCGTGGAACGATCTGGAGCGGCTGGAGACGGCGATCCTTTCGCATCCGCTCATCCAGGCCGTGACCGGTCGGTTGAAGGAGGTCGCGTGATGCGCGAGGAAGCCCATCGCTTTGGCCGCGCCCGGCACCTGGTCGGCATCGCTGGCGTACCTGAAGGCGTGCGCGGAGCGACGGGCGTTATCGTGCTCAACGCGGGTCTCGTCCACCGCATCGGTCCGTTCCGTTTGCATGTGGAGCTGACCCGGCAGCTTAACGCCGCCGGATATCCGACCCTTCGTTTCGATCTGTCGACGCTCGGCGACAGCGGTGCCAGCGGTGGACAGCAAACACGCACGCAACAGGTCTACGCGGATGTCGACGATGCCATGAAACTGTTGGCCGAACGCGCCGGCTGCGAGCGCTTTGTGCTCGTC
>NZ_JBFUIT010000109.1:0-11759 GCF_056401735.1 Luteibacter sp. P4_D7_3 | reverse complement strand
TCGTTGCCACTTCGTCATTGAGTTCGGGTAGTGCGACGAGCTCCCTGAGCTCGTCATCGCAGAGTTCGCGCAGCACCGCGCGGATCGCCAGGCGCCGTCCGTCGTGCAGCCACGCGTTGAGCACGCTGGCGATCGCGCGGATCGTCGGCAGCGTCACGTCTTCCTGTGTCGCCTTGCGGTGTTTCAGCCGGTCGTCGACGGCGTAACGCACGCGGCCGCCCAGGAAGGCCGACGATTCCCCAAGCAGCTGCTCCAGCGTCTCGCGCGAGCAACGGTCGATCAGGATCTCAGCGGCTTTGTTCTGCCGCGCCGCGTACAGCTGGCGAAGCATCTCGGCCAGGGCATGCAGGCAGCTCATGCCGCCCACCCTTGCGTCGACCTCGGCCCGCGCGCGTGAGGCGCGTGGCTTCGGTGCGCGGTACTCGGGTGTGCATGACAGATCATGGTCGGGATACATGGCGCGCCTCGCTGGCCGTATGCATGAAAGAGAGACGTCCGTGTCCGTTGCGATGTCCGATACATTCCTTTGCGCCCCACCGCTGGGCTGACGAGTCCCGGTTCATTTCGTAGCCGAAGCCTGGCCGGTACGGGGATCGAAACGCTGGTCATAGAGCTTGTCGCCGAAGGACTGGGCTGCGTTTTCAAGCTTTACCCGCGATTTCGCCGCGAACGGCTGGCGCGAGCTGACGATGTCGGTCGTATCGATGTTTTCGTACGCGGCGATCACTTCCTTGCCGACCTGGTACATCTGCACATTGCGCGCGGTGCAGGCATCCACCTGCCCTTTCGACAGATCCAGCTCCTTGGCCAGGCGTGCACGCTCGGCTTCCGCCGTGCGCGACGCTAGTGCCTGCGCATCGGCATCCGCTTTGCCTCGCTGCAGGTTCGCCTCGGCTGCCTCGCGGCGCTGGCGTTCGGCCGCCAATTCACGCGTGGCCTCCGGGGATACCGCGGGGGCCGCCTTGGTCGCATGCGCCGCTGCAGCTTCCTGCTTCGCGGCGTCGCGCTCCTTTTCGAGCGCAGCCTTTTCTGCCGCCCATTGCGATTGCTGCGCCTGCAGGTCCTGCAGTTGCGTGCGCGTTTCCCGCAGCTGGTCGCGCATGCGGCTTTCCAGGCTGGCGGTTTGTGCCTGTGCCGCGGGGAACACGGCAAGCAGGACCAGCGCGATGAGGGTGCGTTTCATATCGCCTCCTTAGAACCGGGCATTCATGTCGAGCTGGAACACGTCGATCGAGAGCGGCGGACCGAACACTTCCTTGGCGTTGAAGTAGCGAAGGCTGAGCCACGCGTTCTTCGAGACACCGTAGCTACCGGTGAGGATGAACCCCTTCGCATTCGTGCCCCCAAGGTGGAAGTCGGCATCAGCGAGGCCATCCAACGTGGCGTCGGGCTGGAGGTACTTGTAGGCCAGGCTCACGTTCCAGTCCCTGGAGGCACGCGGAATCACGTCGCCGAGGGTGGCGCGCAGCATCCAGCCGATCGGGCCGCTTTTGTAAGTGTTCTCGCTGAAGTCGCCTGCACCGAAGTTATTGACAAGGCGATTCAGGCCGACATCCGGGCGGAAGGCATCCGCGCGGTGGTAGGCCATGTTGCGGATGTAGTCGGCTTCGATGCGCAGCGGCGTATCGGCCACCTTGGTGTCGAGCTGGGCATTGGCATCCGCCACGTGGTAGTCGTACACCAGACCGACGTATTGCGGCTGCGCGTAGCTGGAAGGCGAGTTGGGATCCGGCACGATGTCGCGGATCAGGAACAGCGAGTTGCCCTTCTGCATGAAGGCCGAGCGGCTCGAGTCCGTATCGCAGGCGGTCACACCGAGATAGATCGAGCATGGCGAGGAAAGCTGCCCCCCCATGTGGTCGAAGCGGTAATAGGCCAGCGCGGCCTTCAGCTGCGTATCCTCGTTGAACTTCCAGCTGGCACCGAGCTGAGCGCCGGTCATCCACTTGTCGCGACTGGGACTCTTCACACCCTCCTGCGTCGGGAAGTCATCGGCCTGGTATTCGATCGGGAACATGCCGACGTTGGCGAAGGTGCTGAGCTGGTCGGACATCGGCACGTTGAACTTGCCGACGATGCCGTCGAAGTTCAGGTCGTTCGAGTAGACCAGGTCTGTGCTCATGAACGGGTTGGGCATGCGGCCGCCGACCACCTGCGCCCAGTCCGTCGGTTTCCATGCCAGCCAGGCCTGATCGAGCCAGATATTCTTCTTCGACAGTCCGCCACCCAGGGTCCCTGTCGTGGACACAGGGTTGTTGTCGTCGCCCGAAGCGATGCGAATTCCGCCCGTCACCCCTTCACCCAGGTCCAGGTTCACACCTAGACGCGCGCGAATGCGCAGCGAATTGGTACGGTTTTCAAGCGTATTCAGCAGCGGCGGTGGGTTCGCGCCGTTGAGGTCGTACGGACCGGTGCGATTGAGCTGGGCGAAGTTCACGACGGGCGAGGCGTTGCCCTTGTCGTAGTAATGGAACTCGTCACGCACGCGCATGTCGCCAGCCCAACTGATGCGGTCGAGCCACTCGGGCAGCTTGCCCGGCTCGGCCCAATGCTCGGTCCTGGCCTGGGCGACCACTTCCTGGCGGAGCTCGTCCTTGATCTGGTTGCGCACCACTTCCGGCACATAAGTGACGCGCACCTGGCCGGGCGTGGCCGGCGCGGCGTTGGCGGTGCCGGCGAGCTTCTGTGCCTGCGCGGCTTCGGCATTGGCCTGGGCGATAAGACCGTCGGCGTCCGACTGGGTGAGCACGCCGCGCTTCACCAGCAGGCGCACGAGGTTGATGGTGGCATTATCCGACGCGGCACTCTGCGCCTGAGCGGCGCCCGCGCAGAGCGACAGCCCGATGGCGAGGGCCAGCATGGCTCGCGCGGGTCGATGGCGGGCCTTTCCGATGGTCATGCGAACTCTCCGGGGTTCCAAAGCGTGTGTTTCAAAGGGGGTTGGCTTGGCGGGCGTCATACGGGGCGCTTCCCGCGGATGGCCACGCGCACGGGGAAGTGCAGCGTCGCCGGCGGCGCCACGTCGATGCGCGGCATCGCGCGCACGGCTTCGAGCAGGGCTTCGTCGGTCTTGGCGTTGCCGCTGCCGTTGACGATCTCGGCGCGGGTCAGCTTGCCGTCGGCGTCCAGCCAGACATCCGCATGGACGTCGAAAGCCAGGCGGTTGACGCGGTCGTCGCGCTGCACGGCCTGCTGGATGGCATAACCGAGGTACTGGCCGTAGCTGCCGGTGCCCGTGCCGTTGCCGCCACCGGAACCGACCATGCCGCCGCCGTCGCCTGCGCCGATGTTGAAGTTGTCGCTACCGGCCTGGGCGTCGCCGTTGATGGTGACGCTCTTGGGCGCGTCGTTGCTGGGCTTGGGCGCATCCGTCGGCTTCTGCGGGATGTCCTGCGGCTTGTCGATCGGCTTGATGTCGTCCTCGACCTTCTTCGGCTCCGGCGGCTTTTCCTTCGGCGGCGGAGGCGGTGGCGGCAACGGTGTGATCGTGGCGATGCGCGGCGCCTCGCGACGCACGCCAACACTGCTACCGGCGAAGTGCCAGATCAGGATGCCAAGCAGCGCGAGCGCGACGACGCCGACCGCGGGGCCGAGCCAGCGCTTAGGTGTTCGGCGACGGGAAGTAGACAAGGTCACGCGCTCATCCCTTCGGCGACTTGCCGGTGACCAGGCCGACCTGCGGCAGGTCCACGCGACGCAACAGGTCCAGGATGTCCATCACCTTCTGGTACTGGACCGTCGAATCGCCCTTCACCACCACCGGGAAATCCGGGGTGATCGCCTTCAGCGAGCGAAGACGCTCCTCGAGCTCACCGATCGTGACCGGATAGGCGTCGAGGAAGATCTGACCCGATTCCGAGATCGTGATCGCCTTGGTCTGCGGCTTGGCCATGCTCACCGCGGCACTGGCCTTGGGCAGGTTCACCTTGATGCCCTGCACCGACGCGGTGGTCATGATGATGAAGATCACGAGCAACACGTACGCCAGGTCGAGCATGGGCGTGATGTTGATGTCGTCGTACGGTTTGTCTTCGTCTTGCGCGCGCATGATCCGTTCCTCAGGCCGCGACGGCCGACGGGTGGGTGGCGCGCTGCTGTTCCGCCAGGCGAGTCACGAACTCGTCGACGAACACCTGCATGTTCGCGGTGACGTTCTTGTTGCGGATCAGCAGGTAGTTGTAGCCAAACAGCGCGGGGATCGCGACGAACAGACCGGCCACCGTGGCCAGCAGCGCGGCGGCGATACCCGGCGCGATGGCATTGACGTTGACGTCGCCGGCCGCGGCAATCGCCGCGAAGGTGATCATGACGCCGACCACGGTACCGAGCAGGCCGAGGAAGGGACCGCCGGAGATGGCGATGGTCAGCAGCACCATCGACTTGGAGAGCTTCTGGTTCTCACGCACCAGCACCGAATCCATGGTGGCGCGGATCGCTTCGATGGATTCCGCCGCGATATGGTCATGACCGTCCGCGTCGCGGCGATTCCACACTTCGCCAGCGCCGACCTTATACAGGCGGTACAGCGACGCGTCTTCCAGACGGGATGCGGTGGGATCGCGCGACAGCGCGAGGATATTGCGACCCTGCTGGCGGAAGGCCTCGAGGAAATCTTCGTTCGCGTTCGTCACGCGATTCACGTACGAAGCACGCTGCCACATCACCACCCAGGACAGCACGGCCATGATCATCAGGATGCCGATGATCGACCAGGCGTCCGCGGTGACCGACTTGACGATGATGCCGAAGTAGCCGAAGCCCACGCCCGACTGCTTCTCGTCGGCGCCATAGGCCAGCAGCTTCGATTCCGCGCCCTGGGTCTGTGCGTCCACCGCGATCAGCGTCGCCGGGCGGGCGATGCGCGACAGGCGCACTTCGTCCATCTGTCCGGTGAACGGCACGAAGGTTTCGGTCTGCCCGGCAATATCGCCACCGAGCGTGGCCTGGCTGGTCATCGCCGGCAGCTTCGCTGCCAGCTTGGCGTACGGCTTACCGTCCACATAGAGCTCGATGTCGTCGCCAGCGGCCGTGACAGCGAGGTGCGTCCAGGCACCGGCCTTGATCGGCTCACCGGCGGTGCTGGTGGCGTCGCCCGTCTGCACGAAGGGCACGCCATGGTCGAGGCCGATCAGTAGCTTCAGGTCGCCCTGGCGGCGGGCGTAAACCAGCGCGCGGCCATCGGCGATCGCGTCCAGCTTGATCCAGGTGCTGAAGGTGAACGTGCCGCCCTCGGCGACATTCATCGACACGCTGCCCGGCAGCGTCACGATCTTCGAACCGTCGAAGCGGGCCGACTTGCCGATGATGCCGTCCACGCCAGCGATGTCGTTACCGACGGCATGGTTGCCGTAGGCGGTGGCATCGTGCGGCGGCGTGCCGGCGGGTTCTTCGAAGTGGTAGACGGCGGCGTAGTCGGCGTCGAACACCGCACCGCCCTTCTCGCCGCCCTGCGCCTTCGCGTTGCCGTAGTACATCCATATCTGCTGCTGGGAGTCCGCGGCCACCTGCGGCACGTCCACCCAGATCAGGGCCACGCCTAGCACCGGATCGAAGCTCTCGATCTGGAAGTTCAGCGGCGTCTTGTCATCGGCGGCAACGAAGCGGACGTCCGCACCGGACTCCGAGACACCGTCGAAGGTGAAGTTGCCCGAGTGCAGGCGAACCAGCAACGGCGTGCGGCCGACCGCCGTGGTGACGTTGCCGCCCTTGGCCGTCGTGTCGATGGTGATGGCCTTGCGGAAGGAAAAGTCCTGGTTCCACCACGAGGTCTCGGCGTGTGCCGCAGGCACCCAGCCGAGGATCAGCAAGCAGGTCAGTAACAAGATTCGAGTCACGGTGATACCCCTGGAGTCTATGGTCCGACCTGCCGGTCAGAGATCCGCTTTGAGTGAGAAATGGATGCGAGTGTCGTGCGCACGCGTGGCCTGCCCGTTGTTGAACGGATAGGCCACCTCGAACGAACCGGTGGCGATGTTGAAAACCTGGAAACGGGTACCGACGCCGACGCTGGACAGGTCGTAGCTGTTCACGCGCGTGCTGCCGGCATCCGGGTTGTTCTGGTCGATCAGCTGGGGCAAGGCGTTCATCAGCGCCAGGTGCGCGGCATCCACGAAGGCGTGGAAGCGCCAGTCGTTCACCCAGCCGCCGATGTGTTGGGCGATGGACGGCGTGCGCAGTTCGAGCGACCCGATGACGCCGTGGTCGGCGGTTTCTTCCGCTTCGAGGTAACCGCGCACGGTGCTGTCGCCACCGGCTGCGTACTGTTCGCTGGAGACCAGCGACGAGGTCGCCAACTGCAGGCCGAGGCGACCGACCAGGCTGTAGCCGTCCTGGAACAGGATCGAGTGGCCGGCGTCGGCCTTGATGTAGAAGAAGTTGGCCTTGGCCTTGTAGCGTTGGTTGTCGAACGCGGCCGAATCACTGGCACCGGCACGGAAACCGAAGGTACCGCTGAGGCCGATGCTGCTCGACGAGTGCTCGCCGACACTCTGGCCCTGGTAGCTGGCCACCAGCGGGATATAGGTAATCGGCGCCTTCGAGGTATCCCCGCCCAGGCTGATGTTCTGGTCGAAGTGCTTGCGCGTGACGCCAAGCGAAAGCGACTGCGAGTACTCGCCGTGGGTCGGCAGCGTGCGCACGAAAGTGAAGCCGAAGGCATTGCCTTTGCCGAGCACGGTGGTGCCGCCGACGGCATTGGCATTGCTGTTGGACTTGTACGCGGAGGCCAGGACACTCCAGTCGGCATCCAGCGGGATGAAGTATGACCCTGACCAGACTTCGGCCGCGCTCTGGTCCTGCGGCGCGACGATATAGGTGAGCGACGCCGACTGCCCCTTCTGGAACAGGTTGTCGTAGCGCAGGCTGCCGATGGTGCGCAGCTCCGGCGTATTCACACTGTGGTCGTTGTTGACCTCGAGGCTCGCATGCATCGGCGAGCTGTCCGTGACCTTCAGCGTCACGTCCATCGTCTGCGGCAGCTTGCCCTGGGTCAGGACGGGCACCACCTGGGCACCACCGCGCTTGTTCACGTCGGTGAGCTGCTGCTGGGCGTCGGCAAAGTTGGGCACATCGCCTTCGCGCAGGGCTGGCACCGAGTCGCGGATGTCCTTGGGCGAATGGTAGGTCGCACCTTCCACGCGCACGCGGCCCACCGTGTTCTCGGTGACCTGAAAGCGGATGATGCCGCCCTTCACCTGCTGCGGCGGAAGATCCACCACCACGGACTGGTATCCGTGGCTCTGGTAGAGCTTCTGCAGCGCATCGCGCGCGCCGTTCACGTCGTTCATGGACTTGCCGGGACCGAGGAACGGGTACACGGCCGTTTCGATATCCAGCGCCTGCAGTGTCGTGTTGCCGTCGACGACGTATTCGTTCACGTCGAACGCGGTCGGCGCGTCCTGCGCCATGGCGGCACCTGTCAGCGACAGCGAAATCGCCAGCGCCAGCGCGTGTGCGCCTCGCACCCATACTGCTCGTGTAGCCACGCGGAGCTTCCCCTGATGTTCCATCTGCCCTAAGGACGCGTGGGCAGTGGTGGCACTGAACCGTTGTCACGAAAAATTCATGAGGCCGACGGTGCCGACCCCGTGCGACAGTCAGCTCAACAACACCCAACCACCCGGAAGATGGGTAGCGTGCGCGCCATAGGCGTCTTCGATCAGCGTGGCCACRTCGGCCATCTGGTCCAGGGTGAAACGCGCATGCACGCGGCGCTCGCCGAGCGCGTGGTCGGTAATGACGATGCGGCCGGGGCGATAGCGATTGATGTCGGTGACGACGTCGGCAAGGGGTTGGTTGTCGTAGATCAGTACGCGGTGCCTCCATGCGAGCGCGGTGTCGGGATTGACGGCAACCGCAGCGCCAAGGCCATCGGCATCGAAGGCCAGCTGCTGCGAGGGTTTGACCAGGGTCTTCGTCGCGGCACGCGCCAGCACCGCCTGCCCTTCCAGGCAGGTCACCGTGGACACGCCGTCCACGCAGCGCACGGCGAACGAGGCGCCCGGACCCGAGAGGACGCGCGCATCCTCCAGTTCAACGACGAAGGGTGCGGTGTGCGACGAGTCGATACGGACCACGGCCTCGCCCGAACGCAGGCGGACGCCGGTGATGGCGTTACCCGACGAACGCACGCCGATATCCGTGGCGGTGTTCATTTCCAGGGCGACACCCTGTGTCACGTCCACGTGCCGCTGTTCGCCGATCGCCGTGCGCAGGGTGGCGCCGGTGCCGCGCTGGCCACCCATGTCGAATCCATACCGGGCGACGACCACCGCGGCGACAGAGGCCGTGATAGCGGTGCCGAGGAAGGCGCGACGACTCATTCGTATCGCGTGCTTCGGCGCCGGGCGTCCACCCCGGGGGATGGATTGCTGACGCCGCGCGATGGCCGGACCGAGGTCCTGCCACATCTGCCGCGTCCGTGCGAAGGCTTCCGCATGCTGTTCGCTCGCCAGGCACCAGCGACGGAAGGCTTCGCCGTCCTCGCGGGTGGCCTTACCCGAGGTCAGATGCACCAGCCACGCCTGGGCCTCGCGTTCGCTCTCGTGGATGTGAGTCGTGTCCATACCGGTCAAGACGCATCTCCGGCACCGGGACCGAACCGCTGTATCGATTTTCTTCCCACTTTTGCGGCACAGGTCTCAAGTGCCTTCTTCAGTTCCTTGCCGACCATACGCACGGAGATGCCGTAACGCGCGGCGATGTCTACCTGGGGCAACTCGTCGATACGTGCCGCGATGAGGATCTCGCGCTGGCGACGGGTGAGCATATCCAGCGCCAGGCCCAGCGCCGCGATGTCCTGCTGCGAAGACAATACCGTGGGCGGGTCGAGGTGATCGTCAACGCCTTGTATCAGGTCGTCGACCTCTTCGCCGGTGAGCAGTCGGCCCGACGAACGGTGGTGGTCCGCGGCCATGTTCAAGGCCATGCGGAACAGATAACCGGTGGGGTGCGTGGCGCGCTCGGCCTCGGGATCGAGCCGTTCCACGCGCAGGTAAGTCTCCTGCAGTACATCGTCGACGAGATCGTCCGAGCGCAGGCGACGGCGCAGCCGACGACGGAAGTCTTCGTAGTTGGCGAGGAACAGGCCCAGCATCGAGGTATCCACGTCAGCCCTCCCCTGCGCGCGAGCCGGTGCAGCGATAGGCGCCAGGAGCCGACGGCGTTAGCAGAACTGTCACAGGGCTGAAACGGGATGTAGAAGGAGGCAAACGCACACCGCGCAGCGCAGCGACCACGCGTGCGTCACGGTGCGGATCGTCCGACGGTGCCAGCGCGGACACCTCGGTGATGGCACCCGCCGCATCGATCCACACTTGCATGGCGAGGCGGAAACTACCCGGCCGTGTCGCCGCGTGCGCGCAGAGCGCGGCTTCGATGGCGACCTGGATCACCGCGGCGCCACGCTCGTCGAGCGAAGGCGTGGCGTCGCGCACCTCCGTTTCAGGAGGCAGGGACGCCTCGGCAGCTGTCGTTGGATCGGCCGTGACGGTGAATGCGTTCATCGAGGCGAAATGGGCGCTGAGGCCCGTTCCCACGAGCAAAACACGCAACGCGTCGCGCGGGTCGGCCACGCCGTGGATACCGGGCGACGAACGTTCCACGACGAGGGAATCGTCGAAGAGGACAGCAATGCCCGTCGCTTCGCTGTAACCGCGAAGAGCGGTCGCAAGCGGCTGTGCGTCGATGTCGAAGCGCGTTGGCGCATGCGTTTCTTCCGACCCCTGTGATGCCTCCGCCGGGGTCCGCACCTGCGCCGCGAGATGCGGCGATGCGAGCAGGATGGTGCACGCGACCAGCGCGAAAACGCAGCGTGTCACGGTCATTCCTTCGCGCATGAGCGTACGGGACGGGGACTTGTCTCGTGGGAAGGCTAGGCGCGGCAAATGACACAACCGCGCTGTTTTCGTGACAAAGTTAGTGACAACACCATGACAACGGCCGCGCCACTTCCGCAGGGCTTGCTGCGCGTGTTATCCAGCGCAGTGACGACTCAGGGAATGATGTATGCGTATTCGGCAACTCGTGTTCGTATTCACCGCCGCAGCAACGTCTGGCGCGTTTGCGCAGGAAACGAAGGGCGTTGTGACCCTGCCCGGCGTGCATGCGTCGGCGACCCCGGGATGCGTCGATCATRACGAGGGGAACGCGACGCTCTCCTACGCCTGCCTCAACCACATGGTCGCGACCGATGTGACGCCGGTACCGATGCCCGGCGACGCGGACATCACCAGGCGCCCCTCGAACACCCTCGGCCTGTACAACGCGAACGGCCTCAGCCACCGCATGGGCCCGAACCTCGGCATCTCGGTCCAGCCCTACCGCCCCAAGGTGACCTACCCCACCCCGCTGGCGACAAAGCCCTAGCCGTTGTGGGAGCCGATTCATCGGCGATCCCGCGGCAGCGGGCCAGGTTACAGCGAGCACCCCTTCGCCGCTGAAGCGGCTCCCACAAAGGGCCGCCGTGCCGCAGGCGGCTTATGGGTGCAGGGGCACCGTCACGGTCGGTTCCGCGGCGCGGGGCTTCGCGGCACCCTCGCGATACGGCTGCAGCGATTCGAACTTGCGCTGGTACTCGTCGGTGATCTGCTTTGCATCTTCACCATTGGTGATGACACGCGGCGTAATCAGCACGATCAGCTCCGTACGGTTGCGGCTGCGCGTGGTCGAACCGAACAGACGACCGAACACAGGAATACGGTTGAGCCCGGGAATACCGGTATCCGTCGTGCCCTCGTCCTGCTTGATCAAACCGCCGAGCAGCACCGTCTGCCCGCTCTGCACCGCGACCTGCGTGGCCACTTCGCGCTGCTGGATCGGGAAGTTACCGGTGGTGGTGTCCTTCTGGCCGGGAGCGCTCACCACCTGGTTGATGTTGAGATACACCAGGCCACCCGGATTCACGCGCGGACGCACGTTGAGGATCACGCCGGTGTCCTTGTACTCGACCTGGCCGATCGTGTTGTCCGTGTTCGCACCGGTGTTGACGAAGGTCTGCGTGATCGGAATCTGGTCGCCGACCTGGATGTGCGCCTTCTGGTTGTTCAGCACCACGAGCGAGGGCGCGGACAAGGTCTTCGTATTGCCGCTGGTTTCCATCGCCTTCAGGGCAACGGAGATGTTGTTGTTGACGAACGAGTAGAAGAAGCTGTCCGTGCTTGGGTTGTACGTGGCGCCACCGCTTCCCAACGCCCACTGCTGTTTGTTACCCGGCTGCGTCGGCTGCCCGTTGGTCGTGCCCACCAGTCCTTCCAGATACCACTGCACACCGAACTGGAAGTTGCCGGTGAGCGCGACTTCGAGGATGCGCGTTTCAATCTGCACCTGAAGCGGCACGGCATCGAGGCGCTTGATCGCCTGCTCGATCTCCGCCCACTGCGCCGGGCGACAACGCACCATCAACTGGTTGTTCGAATCCACCGAGGTGATGCGCACGCCTTCGTCGGTCGTGATGCCACCGCTGTGTGAGCGATGCGAGTTGTCGTCGTCACCGAAACCACTGCCGGCAAAGCCGCTCTGCGAGCCGCCGCTCGACGAACCGCTGCTTCCGAATCCGGACGAGGAGCCGTTGATGCCGTTACCGCTGGTAGTGTTGAGGTAGCCACCGGACGACGAGGACGACGACGAGCCGCTGCCGAACGTGCCCGAGCCGCTGCCAAAGCCCGAGCCGGAGCCCCCGCGACTGGAATCACTGTCGCCACCGAGGGTGCCCGAGCTCAGGCCCGGGCCCACCTTCCCGCCGCGATCGCCGGAGCGGCCAC
>NZ_JBFUIT010000108.1:0-11909 GCF_056401735.1 Luteibacter sp. P4_D7_3 | reverse complement strand
GTTCATTATCGACTCCCCGTAGACCATCGTAACGATGCCCGCATCGTCTGGCGTTGTCCGGGCGGGACCGTGACAAACGCCGGTCAGAATCCGTAACGAAGAAAACCACCGTCCACGGCGACGATCTCACCGGTGACATAGCTCGACGCCGGCATGCAGAGGAAGGCCACAGCGCCCGCCACTTCCTCGGGCTCACCGATGCGTCCCATCGGCGTGCGGTCGAGCACCTCTTCGAGATACTCCGCGTTGGCGAGCGCCGGCTCACTGCGCTGCGTGCGGATGTACCACGGCGCGACCGCGTTGACGCGAATGCCGTCTTCCGCCCACTCCACGGCAAGGTTGCGCGTCAGCTGGTGCAACGCGGCCTTCGTCATGCCGTACGGAGACCCGGTACGCACATGCGTGATGCCGGAGACCGAACCGATGTTTACGATGGCCGCGTTCGCATGTTGCACGAGGTGCGGATACGCGGAGCGGCACATCTCGTACGCCGAGAAGACATTGAGTTCGAAGAGTTGCCGGTATTCCTCCGGCTCGTAGTCGAGCGTGGCGCGCGGCGTGTTGCCTCCGACGTTGTTCACCAGGATGGAAAGATTCACTTCCAGGTCGGCCACCCAGTCGAACACGGCGAGCCGGTCTTCCTCGTCGGCCAGGTCGGCGGCCATGGCGAGAATCTCGACATCGGGGCACTCCTCGGCGAGTTCGTCGCGCACTTCCTCCAGTTGAAGCTCGTCGCGGGCCACCAGCAACACATCGGCACCGAGAACAGCGAGCTCACGCGCGCAGGCGTAACCGATGCCCTTGCTGGCTCCGGTCACAAGGGCGGTACGCCCGTCGAGGCGCCAGCTACTGAGTCGTGGGTGCATGAGTGGTCTCCGTCTATGGGCGAATCGTACCGCGTGCCTGCCTTGCGACGAAGGGTTGAGCGCAACACGCCCTTGCGACAGGATGGACCGATGAACGACCACGACACCCTGCTTTTCATCGACCGTGCCACGGTGCTGCGTGAAGACCGGAGGCTGCTCGACGCCCTCTCGCTGTCGATCGCACCCGGTCAGCACACGGCCATCCTGGGGCCAAACGGCTCCGGCAAGTCCACCCTGGTCAAGCTGGTCGAACGACGGTTGTATCCGATTGTCCATGCGGACGGCTCGCCGGTCGTCCGTGTGTTCGGGCGCGACCGCTGGAGCGTGGCCGAACTGCGCTCCCTGCTCGGCGTGGTGTCGTCCGACCTGCGCCGCGAGTTCGAAGCCAGCAACGAACAAGCCTTGAATGCCGTGCTTTCCGGATTCTTCGCGTCCATGACGCTCGGCCTCGACCATATCGTGGACGAGGCCATGCGCCACCGTGCCGCCGAGGCACTGGCACGCGTCGGTGCGGCGCACCTCGCCGAACGGGATGTGTCGACGCTGTCCACCGGCGAAGCCCGAAGGGTGCTGATTGCCCGGGCGCTGGTTCATCGCCCGCGTGCGTTGCTCCTGGACGAGCCCTGCGCCGGACTCGATCCAGGTACCCGGCGCCGCTTCCTCGACCTGCTCAGCGAACTGGCGCGCGAGGGCACCACCTTGCTGCTGGTGACCCATCACGTGGAGGAAATCGTGCCGGAGATCGGTCACGTGGTGATGTTGCGAGAGGGCCGCCTCTTCGACCAGGGCCCAAAGGAACGCCTGCTCGCCGACGACCGCCTCTCGGAACTCTTCGGGTGGGAGATGGAAGTGGAACGGGGCAACGGTTTCTACGGTGCGCGATTGCGCTGACCGGCAACGCGAGAGAGACTCGGTATGTCTCTTAAGGCTGACCTGCCATGACCCGCACCCTTTTGCTGCTCACGCTCCTCCTCGCCTGTGCTGCCTGTTCAAAACCGGCGGCACCGACACCACAGCAACCGCCGACGCCGCAGGCCCGCGTTTCGACGCCCTGGGATGCCATGGAGGCGCAGAAGAAAAAAGCGGAGGACGTGCAGAAGACCGTCGACGAACAGGCGAAGAAGCAACGTGAGGCTGTCGATGCGCAGACGCAGTGATGCTCTGTTGCACCCTGCCCGGTAGGAGCCGATTCATCGGCGAAGCTTTTAGCGCGGCGAACAGAAGCAGTAAGCGTAAACGTGCGGCTTGCCCGCCTCGGCCGTGCGGAACAACGCGAACTCCGGTGCAAGGCGCGGCAGCTCGGCGACCCAGCTCGGCAGGCGCAGACCCCACGACAACGCAACGTGCGTTTCCGAGCTGTCGCCGACGTTGGTCAGGAAGCGCTCGAAGGCACCCATCGGCTTCTCGGCGTAGCGCACCTTGAAGTCCTTGCCGAGCTTGGCCTGCTGCGCGGCATCGCGAATGGCATCGTCGAGGCTGCCGAGTTTATCGACCAGGCCGCGATCGAGCGCTTGCTGGCCTGTCCACACGCGACCCTGCGCGATCGCATCGATAGCTGCGAAATCCTTCCCGCGGGCCTTGGCGACATTGCCCACGAAGTCGCGATAACCCTTGTCGATGATGCTCTGGATGAGGATGCTCACCTTCGGATCGAGCGGACGCGTGATATCGAACGCGCCTGCAAGCGGACTCGTGGCGACGCCGTCGCTCTTCACGCCGATCTTGGCCAGCGTATCGGGCACCGTATAGAACATGCCGAAGATGCCGATCGAACCGGTGATGGTGTTCGGCTCCGCATAAATGCGATTGGCATTCATGGAAATCCAGTAACCGCCGCTTGCGGCGACATCGCCCATCGAGACGATCACGGGAATGCCCGCCGCGCGTGTCAGCTCTACTTCACGGCGAATCTGTTCGGCGGCGTAGACTTCGCCGCCCGGCGAATTCACGCGCAGCACCAGTGCACGGGTGCGGCGATCGGCACGCACGGTACGGATCAAAGCGGCCGTGGTATCGCCGCCAATACTGCCCTGCGCCTGCTTGCCGCCGGTGATCTCGCCTTCGGCGACGACCACCGTGACGCCCGGATCGGTCTGCAGCATGTCGGTGGTGGAGAGTCCGCGGTCGGCGAGGTAACCGTCGAGTTCGACCTGTCGGAAGCCCTGGTCCTTCTTGCCGGCGGGCACGCCGCTCTCGCGCAGCATCTGCACGAACTGCTGTTCGGTGGCGATGCCGTCAGCGAGTTTTTCCTGCACGGCCAGATCGGCGAGGCTGCCATGGGCGTCACGCACGCGTTCGGCGAGGTTGTCCACATCGCCGCGCAGCGTGGCCGGCGCGATATGGCGCAGTTTCGCCACTTCGTCGATCCAGGTCGTCCAGAGTCCGCCGAGCCAGTAGGCATCAGCTTCCTTCGACTCAGGCGAGGCGTGATCGAGGATGAATGGCTCGGCCGCACTTTTGAACTGACCGACGCGGAACAGGTGCACTTCAACGCCGAGCTTGTCGAGAAGGTCCTTGTAGAAGAGGCGGTAGTTCGCAAGGCCCGTGGCCATCACGCCGCCCTGCGGATCGACGTATAGCTTGTCCGCGTGCGCGGCGAGGTAGTACTGGCCCTGTTCAAGGCTCACGGCCCAGGCGAGCACCGGCTTGCCTGCGGCACGGAAGCGATCCAGAGCCGCTCCCACTTCGCGCAGCGCAGCGAATCCGCCTGCCTGCAGCTTGTCGGTACGCAGCACGATCTGGCTGATCCGGCTGTCTTTCGTGGCGGCATCGATCGCACGCACCAGGTCGCGCACCTGCACCTGCTTCACGCCATCGCCGGACATCCGCGAGATGGCTCGCGAGAGCCCATCGGCGCTGTACTGCTCGACCAGCGCCCCCTCGGGCGCCAGGACCAGCACGGTCTTGTCCTGCACCGCGCTCGTATGGCCACTTACCATGAGCGCGATCAGGAAAACCGCAAGCAGCCCGAAGAAGATCACGTTGATGATGACCAGCCGGGTGATGTTGATGCCCCGACCGAGGCCGCGCAGGAAGCGGCCGAAACCGCCTCCGCGCCGCGGCGGCGGAACGGGTTGCGGGCGACCTGGCAGGGGCGGCGGCGTGACGTCGTGACGGTCCGGCATCTAAGCGGGTTCCTCGAAGGTTGTGTCGAGCGTAGCGCGTCGGCGCGGCGGCATCACGTGTGGATTGGCAGGGGCGCGGATCCGGCGTCGTCCGGCCAGCGGCCGGTGGCGCTGCTCCGCCAGAAGCGCAGGAAAAGGAGGATGGCAGCCATGCTCAGCCCGGCGATCAGACCCATCCACATGCCACGCGCGCCCAGGTCGTGGGGGAAGGCGAGCCACCAGCCCACCGGTACGCCCACGCCCCAATACGCGAACATGGTGATGCCCATCGGCACCCGTGTGTCCTTCAGCCCACGCAGGGCACCGTTGGAGGCGACCTGGATGCCGTCGGAGAACTGGAAGAAGCCGGCCAGGATCAACAGCTGCGAGGCCATGGCGATCACGGCGGGGTCGTTGGTGTAGAGACTGGCAATGGGGCGGGACAGAAGCAGCATGGTCCCGGAGGAGAGGAATTGGGTGACCAGCACCAGGGCGATGCCCGACATGCCGGCGTAACGCACGCCGGTGATATCGCGTCGGCCCGCGGCGTTGCCGACACGCACGGTGATGGCCATGGACAGGCCCAGCGGAATCATGAAAGCCACGGACGCGACATTGAGCGCCACGTGGTGGCTCGCCGTTACTGTCTCTCCGAGGCGGCCGATCATCAGGGCGACGGCGACGAACATGCCCGCCTCCATCAACAGGGTAACCGCCATCGGCAGGCCGATATTGAGCAGCTGGCCAATCTTGCGGAGGTCCGGCTTCGCCATGCGCTGCCGAAGATTGAGGTCACGGTAGTTGCGATGGTTGAAGATGTAGATCGCGAAACCGATCGTCTCCAGCCAGAGCACGATCGCCGTGGCCATACCGCTGCCCCGCGCGCCCATGACCGGGAAGCCGAGCTTGCCGTACATCAGGACATAGCCCAGCGGCGCCAGAATGAGCAGTCCGCCGAAGCTGAAGTACATCGACGGGCGCGGCATGGATAAGCCCTCGGAAAGACCTCGCAGGGCGAAATAGGTGGTGATCGCTGGCGCCGCGAAGCAGATGGCGTGCAGGAAGGCCGTCACGTCGGCACGCATCGATTCCACCACGCCGAACAGCGCCATCAAGGGCGAGGCATGCCAGACGGCGAACGTCATGAGCGCGCCGAGCACCCAGGCGATATAGAGCGCCTGATGGAAGATCGGGCCAACTTCGCCGCGCCGCCCCGCGCCGTCGAGTTGGGCAACCGTCGGCGGCACGGACATCATCGTGCCGAGGCCGAACACGAGCGCGAGCACCCAGATATTCACACCGGTAACCACCGAAGCCTGCGTATGCGCGCCCTGGTGTCCGGCGAGCACCGCGTCGACGACGTTGGGCGCCATGGCGGAGAGCTGCGCGAAGATCATCGGAAGGGCCAGCCGGACGGTGGCGCCGATCTCGCGACGCGCGCGGGCACGGTCGAAGGACATGGGGGAAAGCACGCAGGGAGGGCCGCCCATTGTAGCCACCTCCCATGCCATCATCAGAATTCGTAAGGGGAAAACACGGGGTTGTAAGGATGAACGAACTGAAGCCGTCGCCCGTCCTGCTGTGCGCGAACTGCACCGCGGCACTCCAGGGCGCCTTCTGTCACGACTGCGGCCAGTCCGTGAAAAGCGTGATCCAGCCGGTATCGCACATGCTCGAGGACGCGGGAGACCTGTTCTTCCACCTCGACGAACGCATCGTGCATACGCTGCCGCCGCTCTACACCAAGCCGGGGTTCCTCACCCTCGAATACTTCTCCGGACGGCGCGTACGGTATATCGCCCCCTTCCGGCTGATGTTCGTGTTCTGCCTGCTCGCCTTTTTCTTCATGCATCTGGCCATCGGCGACTTCAAGGTTGGCGGATCCGAAGGCACGGCACCGCGCGATTCGATCGACGCCTTCGCCGGCGCGAAGACGGCCGAAGAGGTCCACACGCTCTACGACGACCAGATCCACGAGGTGCGTACGGCCCGCAACGACCCCTCGCTACCGGGCGCCGCAAAGGCCGGCCTCGGCGCCGCCGCGGGCCTGATCCGGGAGGCGGCAAACACCCGTCTGGTGGCGCTCAAGGCAACCCCGATCCCCGCTGAGGCGGGCGAATCCGCACCAACTGAAGACCACCCTGGCCGGGGCGAGGCCAGGGTCGAGAAATGGTTCGGCAGCGATTCCAAAATTGATGTTGGCTGGTTTCCGGATGCGCTGAATCACCGGCTCAACGTCGCCTTCGGCCACTTGAAAGCCAATCTCATTCCGATCATGAACAAAGGACCGGGGAAGGATGAAGCGGTCCGTCGCATCCTGGACGGCTTCTTCTCTGTCCTGCCACAGACGATGTTCTTCATGATCCCGGTGTTCGCCCTGATCCTGAAGCTGTTCTATGTGTTCCGCCGACGGCTGTATATGGAGCACCTCATCGTCAGCCTGCATAGCCACGCCTTCATTTTCATCTCGTTGATGGGACTGATCCTGTTGAGCTTCGCGCGGGAGACCATTGCCCCCCGGCTCGCCCTGGCGGGAACCGCTATCGGCTTCGTGCAGTTCGCCATGTGGGTGTGGATACCGATTTACCTGCTGATGATGCAGAAGCGCGTCTACCGGCAGGGATGGCCCATGACTATCCTGAAGTACTGGTTGATAGGCAGCGCCTATTTCTGGCTGCTCCTGTTCGCGGTGGTCATAGCGGCCATCGTGGGCATGACCCACTAGGATTTTTTCCTACCGCGCAGGCGGTTGTGCACAGGCCCGAAGACCCCTTCGCTTTTGTCAAGGTTTTATAGATGCCAGATGAACGGCGCGGCAGCCTCATTTTTAAGTTATTGAAATAATGGAATATTTCAGTATGGTTAAAATCTACCCAAGGTAAGCCGAAGGGCCCAACCATGCGCCTTGGATGCCCCCCATCCGGAGCTCATCCACAGACTTATCCACAGGTCTTGTGGATAACATGGAAACCCCCTTTGGGGCGGGCACTTACCTTCGATTCCTCTTTTGGGGGATCTCATATCAGCCCAAGCCTATGGCGCACTGGTCAATCATTGACCAGCGAAATCGGCATAGGTCGTTAAACTAGGGGTCGCATGACCGCCGTCTTCCGTGTCGCCTTACCGGTGCCCCTCCTGACCCTGTTCGATTACCTGCCGCCCGAGGCAGGTATCGCGCAGGCGGGATCGCGCGTGCGCGTGCCGTTCGGACGGGGAGAAATGGTCGGCGTGGTGATCGATCCGGCGGCCGAAGCAGCGGTGGGTGTCAAGCGCCTCAAACGCGTGAGCGAGGTCCTCGACGACGCCCCCCTGCTCGATGCCGAACTCCTGGCCACCCTGGCCTGGGCAGCGGACTACTGGGCCGGCGCGCCTGGCGAGGCCTTCGCCAACGCGCTACCCCTGGCGTTGCGTGAGCCGCGGCCCTTGCCGGCGACCGGCCGGGAGGTCTGGGCGCTTACCACCCAGGGCCGCAGCGCCCGCGATGCCCGCAGCCGCAAGGGTGGTTCGGCCGCCTTGCTCGAGGCGCTCGTCGACGGCCCGCGCGCGGCCGACGAACTCGGCTTCGCCCTGCCTGAGTGGCGCGCCGCGGCGCGGCGCTTGGTGGACGCCGGCCTCGTCGAAAAAATGGAGCTGGAGGAAACGTCCCTGCCGGCTAGCCCTGCTCCCGGCCCGGCACTGAGCGAAGAGCAGGCGGCCGCGGTCGCCGCGATGGGCGAAGGATTCGGCCGCTTCCAGCCTTATGTCCTCGACGGTGTCACCGGCAGCGGCAAGACCGAGGTCTATCTCGCCCTGATCGAGCGGGCGTTGGCCGATGGCAAGCAGACCCTGCTGCTGGTGCCGGAGATTGGCCTGGCACCGCAGACGGTGCGGCGCCTGCGCGAACGGCTCGGCGTCACGATCGAGGTACTCCATTCCAATCTCGCCGAAGGCGACCGTGCGCGCGCCTGGCTGCGAGCACGAAACGGTACGGCGAAGGTGGTGCTCGGAACGCGTTCGGCGGTCTTCACACCGCTGCCGCATGCCGGCCTGATCATCGTCGACGAGGAACACGACGCCTCCTATAAGCAGCAGGAAGGCTTTCGTTACCACGCTCGCGACCTGGCCCTCGTCCGCGCCCGCGCCCATGGCGTGCCGGTGGTCCTGGGCTCGGCCACGCCGTCGCTGGAGACACTGGGCAACGTCGAGGCCGGGCGTTACCAGCGGCTGGTCCTGCGCGGCCGCCCCGGTGCCACGCAATCCACTCGCGTGCAGATCGTCGACATGCGGGCGCAGCGACTCGACCATGGCATGTCGCCCACCCTGATGAATGCCGTGGCGGCCTGTGTCGGACGCGGCGAACAGGCGCTGGTGTTCCGCAACCGACGTGGCTACGCCCCCGTACTCCTTTGCTACGACTGCGGCTGGCATGCGGATTGCCCGCGCTGCGACCGGCCCATGACCCTGCATGCCGGACGCCGTCGGCTGATCTGTCACCACTGCGACAACACCATGGCGGTGCCGACCGCCTGTCCGTCGTGCAAGTCGRCCAACATCAGCCCGCAGGGCCAGGGAACCGAGCGCCTTGAAGAGGCGCTCACGGCACGTTTTCCCGAGGTGCCGGTGGTCCGCATCGACCGCGAGACCACCCGCCGGCGCGATGCCTTCGGTGAGATCCTCGACGGCCTGCGCGAAGACAAGCCGGCGATCCTTGTCGGCACGCAGATGCTGGCGAAGGGACATGACCTGCCCAACCTCACCCTGGTGGCCATCGTCGGCGTCGACGAAGGCCTGCACAGCGTGGACTTCCGCGCCGGCGAGCGCCTCGCCCAACTCGTGGTGCAGGTGGCGGGCCGCGCGGGGCGCGCGAGCAAGCCGGGCAGCGTCCTGTTGCAGACACACCATCCCGATCACCCCATGCTGCACTCGTTGCTGCGTGGTGGTTACGCCGCCGTGGCGACCGAACTGCTCGAGGAGCGCCGGCTGCTGGAACTGCCGCCCTTCGCCCACCAGGTGCTGCTTCGCGCCGACGCACTGGGTCGCACCGAGGTCGACGCCTTCCTGGCCCAGGCCCATGCCGCCATCGGACCGCCGGGCGATTTACGAATCGCAGGGCCCATGCCCGCGCCCATGCCCCTGCGTGCCGGTCGCCACCGGGGCCAGCTGCTGGTCGAGGCCGGCTCGCGCGCGCGCCTTCACGCGTTCCTGCGGCCGTGGCAGCACGCGCTCGTGGGCCTGCCCGAGGCACGAAAAGTACGCTGGTCGCTGGATGTCGATCCGATCGATCTGTACTGACAGAACGCCGCATTGCTGAACCGAAACCTTTGGATGCCTACACGCCGGGGGCAATCGGCGCGACAATAGAGGTCTCCCAGGTAACGGAAACCCCAACGTGACCACTCAGCTCGAGCAACTGCGCAAGATCACCACCGTCGTAGCCGACACCGGCGACATCTCGGCCATCGCCAAGTACAAGCCGGAAGACGCGACCACCAACCCGTCGCTGCTGCTGAAGGCGGCCGGTATCCCGACGTATTCGGGCTACATCGACGAAGCCGTGCAGTGGGCCAAGGGCCAGAGCAACAAGCGCGAGCAGCAGCTGGTCGACGCCAGCGATCGCCTGGCCGTACTGGTCGGCCGCGAGATCCTGAAGATCGTCCCGGGCAAGGTCTCCACCGAGGTGGACGCCCGCCTCTCGTTCGACACGAACGCCTCGATCGACAAGGCCAAGCGCCTGATCGGCTTCTACGACGAACTCGGCATCAAGAAAGAACGCATCCTGATCAAGCTCGCTTCCACGTGGGAAGGCATTCGCGCCGCGGAAAAGCTGCAGAAGGAAGGCATCAACTGCAACCTTACCCTGCTCTTCAGCTTCGAACAGGCCGTGGCCTGCGCCGAAGCCGGCGTGTTCCTCATCTCGCCGTTCGTTGGCCGCATCTTCGACTGGTACGTCGCCAACACCGACAAGAAGACCTACGCACCGGCTGAAGATCCGGGCGTGCAATCCGTCCGTCGCATCTACGACTGGTACAAGCTGCATGGCTACGAGACCGTCGTCATGGGCGCCAGCTTCCGCAACATCGGCCAGATCCAGGCCCTCGCCGGCTGCGACCGCCTGACGATCGCTCCGGAGCTGCTCAAGGAACTGGACGAGAACACCACCGACCTGCCGGTCGCCCTGAAGGACACCGGCGCCAAGGAAGACAAGCCGGCCAAGCTCGACGAAGCGAAGTTCCGCTGGGGCCACAACGAAAACGCGATGGCCACCGACAAGCTCGGCGAAGGCATCCGCAAGTTCGCGGTCGACCAGCGCAAGCTGGAAGAACTGCTGGGCGCGAAGCTGTAAGTCTCGCTACACGGTGTCACGAGAAGGGGCCTCACGGCCCCTTTTTTTTGTTTATGCGACCGGCTTTGTGTGGGAGCCGGCTGCCACACCACTTTTTACCTACGGATCTTGAAGCCGAGCAATCGATCGACTGTCTTTCCATAGGGCGGTCGCAGCATCGCCGAGACGTCGAAGCGTGCCTGCCGATACACCGAACGAGCGTGGCTGAAAGTGCGGAAGCCGTCGACGCCGTGATACGCACCCATGCCCGACGGACCGACGCCGCCGAAAGGCAGCTCGTCCATTGTCAGGTGCAGAATCGTGTCGTTGATCGTCACGCCGCCGACCACCGTGCGTGCGAGAACACGCTCCTGCTCTTCGTGATCGTTGCCGAAGTAGTAGAGACTCAACGGCCGCTCGTGCGCGTTGATGTGCGAGATGGCGACGTCTATCCCGTCATACGGAATCACCGGCAGGATCGGCCCGAAAATTTCCTCGCGCATCACGTTCATCGTGTCGTTGGCACCGAGCACGACGGTCGGTGCGATACGACGATCGACGAACGTCTCCGCAGCTGATCCGAGCGAACGCACGGTCGCGCCCTTCGACGTCGCGTCGTCGAGATAGCCGAGCAGCCGCTCGTGATGACGCGTGTTGACGATCGATGTGTAATCGGGATTGTCGCGCAGCGTGGGAAACATRCCTGTCACTGCGCGCTGCAGCGCGTCGACGAACGTTTCCAAGCGATCCCGCGGAACCAGGGCGTAATCGGGTGCGACACACACCTGCCCCGCATTGAGCGTCTTGCCGAACATCAGTCGCTTCGCGGCGAGATCGAGATCCGCGTCGCGGCCGATGATGGCCGGGGACTTGCCGCCCAGTTCCAGCGTGACAGGCACGAGGTTCGCCGCGGCGGCGCGCATGACATGCCGCGCGACCGACGTCGCGCCGGTGAAGATCAGGTGGTCGAACGGCAGTGCGGAGAACTGTTCGCCCACATCGCTGCCACCCGTGATCACGGCGACCTCGCTCTCGTCGAAGCCCTTGGCGATCATCTGCTGCATCAGCGCGGACGATCGTGGCGTGAACTCAGACGGCTTGATCATCGCGCGGTTGCCTGCAGCAAGGATGCCGGCGAGGGGCGAGAAGGTGAGATTGAAAGGAAAGTTCCAGGGCGAAATCAGACCGACCACGCCCTTGGGCTGGTAGTCGACCCAGGCGCGTGCGCCGAGCAAGGCGAGTGCGGCGGGCGTGACCGGACGCGGGTCACGTCGCATCCAGCGGCGCACGTGCTTCTTCGCGTGCTTGAGGGGATCGATGGACGCCGCGACGTCGGTGATCAATGAACCCTGCACGGAGCGATGCCCGAAGTCATCGCGCAGGGCGTCGGCGATGTCTGCCGAGTGATCGACCAGGAGGCCGATGGCGCGATCGAGCCGATCGATACGGACAGCTACCGACGGCGAGCCATCGGTCAGCTGGGCGAGCTTCTGGCGTTCGAGGATGACATGCATGGCGCCGAGTGTACGGCGCCGGGGGTGGCCGTGGCGGGCAGTGCTTTTTTGTAGGAGCCGATTCATCGGCGATTCCTGCGGAGAGGGGCATCGGGAATGACGCGAGCACCCATCGCCGATGAAT
>NZ_JBFUIT010000107.1:0-12068 GCF_056401735.1 Luteibacter sp. P4_D7_3 | reverse complement strand
CATCTTTGGCATGTCGGTGGGCGGGTGCCGCATCGGGGCACCTGCTGAAGGCGTGGCAGCGGGCATCCTGGGAATGGGAGACGCCGCTGACGCGATCAAGGACGAGCTACGCTATTTCGCCGATATCAGGTATCGCGCCAAGGAATGGGACTTTGAAGCCGAGCAGGCTAAACAGGAGCTGGAAATCATCAACAGCCAGCTCGCCGAGCAGGRCATCCTTATCCGTTCTGGCGAGCTTGCAGTGGCGGAAGTCCTGGCCCAGCAAGCAGTGATGAAGGAGGAATATACCTTCATGACCACGGGCTTTGCGATCGGCCCCACCTATGTCTGGATGATCGCCCATCTATCCGACATCTATGCGTCGGCTTACGATGCCGTCATGTCGCTATGCCTCGCCGCCCAGGACGGCTGGCGTTATGAAACCGGTGACTTCAACAGGGAGTTCGTACGACGCGACGCGTGGATGGATGACTGGCGCGGCATGCTCGCCGGCGACGCCTTGCAGCGTGATCTTCTCGAGATGGAAGCAGCCTACCTGCGCGGTCGCGAGCGGCGCATGCATATCCGTAAATCGTTCTCGCTTGTCGATATCAAGAAGGTCGATGCGGGGACCTTGGGTTCGACGATAGAGCGTACAGGTGAGATTACATTCGCCCTTCCGTCCGAACTCTACGATGCCGACTTCCCCGGTCACTATCTGCGTCAGATCGTTAATGTGTCCCTGAGTATCAAGCTGGCCACTTCCAGCGAGGTGAAGAGCATCGCAGCCGTATTGATACAGACCCGTAACGACGTCCTGTTCGAGCCGGCGATCGAAGGGGCACGATACATCTACGACAACAGTAAACCAGAACACGACTCGGTCAGGACCAACCTGCGACGTGAACAGAAGGTCGCCGTATCCACAACCAAGCCGATTGTGGATATCGACGGCTACAGTGGCCTCTTCAGCCTGCTGTTCGGTGATGACCGCTACCTCCCCTTCGAGGGCACGGGCGCCATCTCGAACTGGACCCTCTCCTTCCCGGGTGATCGGGAAGAACTCCTGGGCATTCTGAAGCGTGACGACACCTGGCTATTGGAAGATATCCTTCTTACGGTGGATTACACCGCAGATGATGGCGGCACTGATTTTGCCGACGCGGTGAGAGCGCTTCGGAAGTCGGACGTGACGCCGCCAGCTGAACCCAGCCGCGACCCCGACGCCGACCTCGTCAGCGACGAACCACGCCCGCTGACCTTCGCCGCGCCGCGAGTGACCGTCGGTAAGGTCGTCGGCATCTACGTCGCCATTGCGCCTCAACCCCGCTTGCCGGTTAACAGCGCTGTGATCGTCAGCTACAAGATGGCCGATGAAAGCATCGTCGATATGCCAGCACAGGCATGGAAAGGGAAAGGGGTCAGTATTCCCATCGAACCGGCGATGATCGCCAGTCACGCAGGCGAATCGATCGAGGTCTCATATAAGGTCATCGGCGATGAACCGACCACATCGCCCTCGACGCCCGTCAAGTTACCGACAGCTGCACAGTTGAATTTATTGAGTTATCCGAGGCCCCGGGTAACGCCGGATCTGGTAAACAACGCCCTGGACCGGCGCGACGCTCCGGACGGCGCCATCATCACCGTCGAGCCGTGGCCCTACATCCAGAAGGGCCAGGCCATCTGGATGCGCTGCCTGGGAACCAAGGCTGATGGCAGCCCGAAAGATCTCCCCCTTCGCATGCCGCCCGAGGTCATCACCGAACAGGAGGTCAAGGACGGCGTGCGTGTCACGATACCGCTCAGCTACCTCGACGAACTCGGCGACTTCGCACAGTTACGAATCGCCCTGAAAGTTGGCCTTTCCGCAGGGGACAGTGAAGCCGATGCGGAAACCTTCCCCGGGCTCATGTTTGACCTTCCGCGATGCTCCACGCTGAGGGTGCAGATGGACGTGGTCTCCGCCCTGCTAACATGCAATCCCGATCCGTTGCTGTCATGCGACTACGCTTATGTCGCAACGTCCGCCGGGGAAGGCCCCACATCCCTCTCATTGAAGGGGACCGCGAAGCTCCTGAACGTCCCGGTGGTGGACACCAACGGCAAGGAGCGGACCAGTCGCTGCCGGCTGTTCCGCCGAGTGATTGCAGCGAAAGGCTACCCGGTATACACCGCGTGGGACCAGCCCTTAGACGCGCCTGGCCGGGATCACACGAGCTCCACCTCGCTACGTGCCGTCATCAGCGCCGAGGACAACGTCGATTTGCCGTTCGGTACGTATCGGGGAAAAACCACGGTCCAGCTGATGGGCTGGCAGGTGCCGAGGGTGCGGGAGTCGATTCGGCTTGAGGTGGATGCTACGTACGCGGCTCCGGACACTCCGCTGGCTCCGACGCCTACGCCGAAACCCGCACCCTCTCCGGCTCCCGTCCCAACTCCAAAACCTGACGCCTCGAAGCCGGTATCCGGCACCACACCCCCCTATGTCGCGCCAACCATCGAATTCGAAGATGGAACGGTCTACGTGACCATACCGGGCAACCAGGGATTCATAGAGGGGGACTTCGGTTACGTGGCTGTGACTGACGAATTGACAAAGAAGCGCGTCTTATCCGACGCCTGGAAGAAAATCCCGCGGGACGGATCTCGATTTACCTCTTTGCCGGGGAGCTTGAAGAGCTACGCGGGCATGCTTCCCGGGAACATTGCGCTCGTGACGTATGTCGTCGAACGCGGCGACGTGGAGACGATGTCGGCTGCGTTACGTATCAAGCTGACTCCTTCCGACAACGACCCGACCCTCATTATCCCTGTCGTCGTCCCGTGAAAGACCATCGCTCGTCGGCCGCCCCCTAAAGTTCTTACGGGTGCGGCCGATTCTCTAAGCACAGGAGCGCGCCCAGCCGGACTCGCCCAGGCCCTCGGGAGGACCTGCCCTTGATCATCCAGCCGACCAGTATCGCTGCCCAGCTTTGGGCGGGCGCGGCAGCGGGCACCACCGCTGCGGCGGATACCTGGCGCGTGGGCACCCTGCTTACGGCCCGAATCATGGGCCAGACCGACATCGGCAAGCTCCTCCTCGACATTGGCGGCCTGACGGTCGAGGCCGACGCGGCCGGAACCTCCCTGCCCCAACAATTCCTGGTCAAGGTATTGACCCAGGGCACCCAGCCCCAGCTGGAAGTGCTGCCCGGCAAGGTGGATGAGCAGGTCGCCATGCAGGGCCTGCGCGAGCGGCTGCCCCTGCAGAACGGGTACGCCCAGCTGCTGGGCGTCCTTTCCGCCCTGGCCAGCCGGCCGATCGCCCGGACCCTTCCCGCGCCCCTCCGCGCCGCCCTGGCCACGCTCGAGGCCGCGATCAGCAATCCGGACGACGTAAGCACACCGCTCGGCATGAAGGAAGCCATCGCCAAGAGCGGCGCCTTCCTCGAAGCGCATCTTGCCGAACCGAAAGAAGAGACCCCGGCCGCCGACGACTTCAAGGCCGCCCTGCTCGCCCTTCGTCGCACCCTCGCCGACCTTCCCGCCACGCGCGCCGCTGCCCGTCCCGGCGACGGCTCGGTGCCTGCGCGCCCGCTCAACGACACACCGCCGCCGCTGGCGCAGCGTGCTTTGTTCCCCCAGCCACGCGCCACGGGACTGGCCGAGCCTCAGGTGACCGAAGAGAATGTGGACGAACTGGTCACCCAGTTGCGTGGCGACGTGCGCGCGGCGATCTCCCGCGTAGAGATCGGCCAGCTGGAATCCCAGCCGCAGTCGGGCCTGTGGATGATCGAGATTCCGCTGGCGGGTGTACGCGGCTACGACGTGCTGCAACTGCGCATTGAAGAAGGCAAGCCGAGCGTGTCCGAGCCCGACGGCATGTGGACCGTGGGCTTCGCCATCGACCCGCCGACGCTCGGCGCCGTACAGGGTGAAATCCAGCTCCGCGTGCCGCGCGTTTCGGTGCGCCTGTGGGCCCAGCACGGCGAGACCGTGTCGCGCCTGGAAACCGAATTCATGTCGTTGCGCCGGCAGCTGGAAAAGAGCGGCCTGCAGCTCGATCATTTTGCGTGCATGCACGGCCTTCCCGTCCCGACCAGCGCCTACAGCGCGGTCCTGCTCGAAGCACGCGCATGACCCAGTCCCTTCCGTCACCCCGACGCAGCGTGACGCTTCGTCTGGCCTCACCCACCAGCAACGGCAGCAACCAGCGGATCGACGCCGCGGGCGTGAAATCGATGCTGGAGCGCGCGCAGGCCCTTGGCCTGGCACCGCAACTGGATCCGCAGATTGCGACGTTGCTGGCAGCCGTCCGGTTGCGTGAGGATGTGCCGCCGGAGTTGTATGCGGCGTTGGCGGCTGTGGTGGGAACGTTGTTGAGTGCCACGCGGGACTGATCGTTACGACCTGCTGTTGCCGCTTGGATCTGTCGTGATCGCTGGCACCCATCGCCGATGAATCGGCTCCTACAAAAAACCTGCGGCGATAACAAAGTCTCGCTATGCACCGAGATATATTGGGGCGCGCTCGACAAGCGATCAGTCGACGCCGAGACCCAGGATATGCGCCGCTTCGGCGTCAAAGCCGGCCAGCTCGGCAAAGCGCTTGCCGCGCTCCGCATAATCACGAAACTGATCGAAACTCGGCGCACCGGGCGAGAGCACAACAACACCCTCACCGCGTAGAGCATCACGGGCAGCCCCTACGGCAGCGGCGAGATCGAGCGCGCGATAGACGTTGGGCACGCCTGCTGCCTCGAGTGCATCGGCGATACGCGGCCCATTGCGCCCTTGGCAGACGATCGCCTCGGGCGTGTGCACGCGCATCGCTTCGACGAACGGTGTCCAGTCGAGTCCACGGTCGTGACCACCAACGATCAACGCCGCACGCACGGTGCCGACGGTTTCCAACGCAGCGAGGCTCGCAAGTGGCGTCGTACTTATCGAATCGTTGATCCAGTCGAGGCCGTCGCGCTTGCCAAGAGGCTGCAGGCGATGCGGCAGGGGAACAAAACTCGACAAGGCGGGTGCAGCCGCACGAGCGTCAAGCCCCACGATCTCGAGGGCAGCCAGGGCCGCGCAGGCGTTGATCGCATTGTGCAGCCCGGGCGCCGACACGCGATCGGCACGAATGACGTCTTCCGTGCCGCGACGAATCCAGCCGTCGGCAACGTGCCAATGTGCCGTGTCGCCGAAGGTATGCCGTGCAGGATGATCGGCCGCTCGGGCCAGCAACGCAGGCTGCATCGCATTGACCAGCACCGTCGCCGACGAAGCCAGCAGCTTGAGCTTGTCGTCGATATAGCGCTCGCGCGAGCCGTGCCAGTCCAGATGYTCTTCGTACAGGCTGGTCACGACACCGAGGCTCACGCCCGATGCTTCGCCCGTCTGAAAGCTCGACAACTCGATGACCCACAGATCTGCCGTTTCGTTGTCCAGCTCGAGCAAGGGGAGACCGATGTTGCCGACGAGCGCCGTACGCACACCAAGGGAGCGAGCGAGATGGGCAATCAACGCCGAGGTCGTGCTCTTGCCCTTGGTGCCCGTGACAGCGATGGTGTTCGCCTGCGGGTGTCCGGCGAACCACAGCGCGGTACCGGAAGTGAACCGCGTGCCGCGTGTTTGAGCGTCGAGCAGCTCCGGCTTGTACGCCGAGATTCCCGGCGACTTGATCACGACCTCGTAGCCGGCGAGCGCGTCGGCATCTGGCGCGGCATCGCGAACGACCACCGACGGAAAAGCGCCACGCGCCGCATCGACTTCATCGGCGGCGCAGTACAGATCGACGGGCTGGCCCGGCAGATGCCGCGCCAGCGCGTTCAGCGCAGCACGGCCTTCACGACCGAAACCCCAGACAGCGACGCGACGCCCGGCGAGATCAGCCCAACGCATCCAGCGCTCCGATCAGACGCTGCGGCACCAGATGCGACGCCCCTGGCTTCAACCACGGCTCGAGCGCGAGCTCCTCGTTGTCCAGCTGCGGCAGGATTTCACGGCGGAAACGCGCGACGAGCGCGTCTTCACGCCACTCCGGACGCTCGGCCAGCGAGGCGAGCGCGGCGCGGGCTTCCGCACCCTCGCCCACGCACTCGAAGGGCTTGTGATCCTTGTATTCCAGGAGCGCATCGAACGCGCCGGCGAGCGCGTCGTCATCGAGCAGGTTGCGCCCGAAGATCGAGACAAGCCGCGGCTTGGCCATGAACGGCGCAAGTGCGAGGAAAACGAAATGGCATTTCGGGCACTGCCCACACCAACGATCCGCCGGCTTCGGGCCGAGGATGCGGAAATTGCGATTGCAGCTGGAGAACACGTCGAAGTACGCGCCACCAAGACGGGCGAACGCGCTGGTCACAGCCAGCTCCGACCAGGGGCGCAGCAGCGAGCAATAGTCGAGGTCGGCAGCGACATGCGTATGGATGTAGTCGTGCAGGGTCTTCTCGAAACCGAAGCCCTTGCTCCACTGGTGGTTCACTTCCTGGCCCTCGTATTCGAGGGTCGCCACGGACGCCGAGCGCTCGTTCGCGAACACCACCGAGTCGTAGCCGTAAAGCACCGCGGCCACGGTGAGGATCACCGAGTTGATCGCGGTGACGGGTATGTGGCCATTCCACGCACCGAGGCGATTGAGCTCGAACAGGCCCGGCGCGAGTTCGCGCGAGATGTTCAGCGTCGACAGTCCCGTGCGCGCGGCGCATTCGGCGATGAGCGGCGAGTTGCCCACCCAGGTTGCCGTCGCATCGGCGCCGATGGATTTCACCGCTTCGACGGCGACCACCGAATCCTTGCCGCCGCCGATCGGCAGCAGCGAACGATGCGGCAAGCCAATCGCCGGCGCGCGCACGGTCACCTTGTCCTCGAATGGAAAAGCGATACGCGAGCGCAGGTCGAGCCGATTGCGATAGGCGAACTCGGCGAGGCCGTGAAGGTACAGCGCGTCGAGCATCGAGGCGCTGTCTTCGTCGAGCGATTCGCCTTCGACGACGATCGTGCCTGGAATACCTGCCTTGTAGTAGCTGACACCAGCAACGAGATGGAGCAGGCGAAGAGCCGCGGCGAACGCAGCCTCACGTTCCGCCGGCACCACAGGAGCACCGGGGAAGGTCACACGCTCGATCAGTTCCGGGCCGTCGTCGAAGGCATAGACGAGTTCGGCCACACCATCGGAAAACGCGTGGCGAACGAAGCGGAAGCGCTCGCTTTCGCGCGGATCGATGGGCATATCCTTATTGGTCACATCGGTCACGGCAGGAGCACCTCGTCGGCTTCGTCACGCAGGTTGTAGCGGGAGGCCATCGCGGCACCGTAGGCACCGCCCTGCGCCACGAGGATCACATCATCCTCCTTCGACTCGGGCAGACGCCTGTCCGAACCGAGGATATCGCCTGATTCGCAAATGGGTCCGACCACCTGATACATCGTGGTGGCGGCTTCACCGTAGCGGCTCAGGTTGGTGATTTCGTGCCAGGCGTCGTACAGCGCCGGACGGATCAGGCTGTTCATGCCGGTATCCAGGCCGAGGTAGCGCATGCCTGCGCCCTTCTCCTTCTCTTGGGTGACCCTGGCCAGCAACACGCCGGCATCCGCGACGAGGTAGCGACCAGGCTCCATCCACAATTCGAACTGCGGGTAGGCCTGGCGCACCGAAGTCAGGACGCGGTCGAGCGCTGCCATATCGAGCGCCGTCTCGCCGGGGTGCGAGGGCACACCGAGACCGCCGCCGATGTTGAGCACGCGGATGGTCCCGATGCGCTCGGCCAGCGAGGCGAGCTGCGAATAGACCTCGCCCCAGTGAGCGGCGTCGAGGATGCCCGAACCCAGGTGCGCATGCAGTCCGATCACCCGTGCACCGGCCGCGTCGGCCAGGCGCAGGAAGCGGTCCAGATGCTCGATGGGAACGCCGAACTTGCTGCCGGTGCCGCCGGTTTTCACCTTGTCGTGGTGGCCGAGGCCACGACCCAGATCCACGCGCAGCATGATGTCGCGGCCGGCGAACATCTCGCCCCAGTGCTCGATAGGATGCAGGGCGTCGATCGTGATCGTCGCCCGCGTCTTCAGCGCGACTTCGAAATCACGGCGCGCGGCGAAGTTGGGCGTGAACAGCAGCGGCACGTTATCCGGCACCGCGGCCGACACCGCCGCGAGTTCACCGGGCGATACACATTCGAAGGCGAAGCCTTCCTCGGCCAATACCTTGAGGATGCCCGGGTGCGTGTTCGCCTTCACCGCGTAGTGCGCGCGATCCACGGCGCGGAGCGATTTCACGCGACGCGCTTGCGCACGCACGGTCGGCAGGTGATAGACGTAGCGCGGCGTGCGTTCTTCGGCGAGCTGCACGAGTTTCGTGCGCTCGCCCTGCCACCAGGCAGCGGCCGGGAGCACCGGATCGCCGGCGCCGTAAAGCGTCTGCCAGGACGGACCGAACACCATGCTGTCGTCCGTGCGCAGGGCGCCCGCACCGATCAGCAATTCGTGCAACCGCGGCAGCATGTTGTCGACGACATCTTCGTCGACGACGAAGGTGATGTTGAGGTTGTTCGACGATTGGGAAATCAGGTGGACGCGCAACTGGCCGAACTCGGCGAGCACACCGGACAGCTTGTGCAACATGGAACGCATGCCGCGGCCGACCAGGGTGATCGCCGCACAGGGGGCGATGACCTTCACCCGGCACACGCGCGCCAGGTCCGCCGCCAACGCGGCGATCGCGTCGGAGTCGAGCAGGTTTTCGGTGGGATCCAGCGACACGGTGACGTTGGTCTCGGCCGAACCGATGAGGTCGACCGACAGGCCGTGGCGCTTGAACGCGTCGAACACGTCGGCGAGGAAGCCGACCTGCTGCCACATGCCGACCGATTCCATCGACACCAGGGTGATGCCCTTGCGCGCGCTGATCGCCTTGATGCTCGGCGCGTGCTCGCGCACCTCGGGACCGATCGACGTGCCTTCGAGTTCGGGCCGGTTGGTGTCCTTGATCAGCAACGGCACGCGGGGTTCGCGCAGCGGCGACAGGCAGCGCGGATGCAGCACCTTCGCGCCCGTGGAGGCGATTTCCTGGGCCTCTTCGTAATCGAGACGCTGGAGCAGCCGGGCTCCGGCCACCTGGCGGGGATTGGCACTGAACATGCCCGCCACGTCGGTCCAGATTTCCACGCGCAAGGCGGCCAGCAGGGCACCGAAGTACGCGGCCGAGGTGTCCGAGCCGCCGCGACCGAGCAGAACGGTGCGGCCAGCGTCATCCCGGGCGATGAAACCCTGGGTGATGAAGACCTCGCCACGCGCCGCCAGGGCAGCGGACAGGGCCGGGTCGTGATGGGGTTCGACCATCGCCGAGAGCAGGCGCGTGCGCTCGTTCTGATTCGGCAGGGCGATCGAGTGCAGGCACTCGCGGGCATCCAGCCAGGCGGTCGGCAAGCCGTTCGCGCTGAGGAAAGCCGCACCCAGCGCACTGGACATCAGCTCGCCATGCGCCTGCACGCGTGCCTGCCAGGCCAGCTCACCCAGCTCCGCCGCGCCCGCTTCCGCCAGGCCGGCAAGGTCCGCCAGGCGTGCGCCGAGGGTATCCGGCAGCGCCAGCGACATCTCCGCGAGCAGGGCATGGTGGCGATCGGCCAGGGCGGCGGCCGCGTCCGAGCGGCGTTTCGAATCCGTGTGCGTGCAAAGCTGTTTCAGGCCATCGGTGATACCGGACAGGGCCGAGACCACGATCAGCACGCGCGCACCTTCGGCGCGGCGGCTGGCGGCCAGCTCGAGGATATTGTGCCAGCGTGCGGCGGTGGCCACGGAGGTGCCGCCGAACTTCATGACGATCCAGGGCGCGTTGGCAGGCAACGGCGCGTTTGCGTTTTCGCTCACGGGATTCTTTGCAGTGAAAATCCCCCGAAGTGTTGCGCTGCAACGAAAAAAAGGCAATGTGGGAGATAGGCATGGCATGATTGTGGGAGCCGGCTGAGCCGGCGATGGCCTTTGCGGCTAGACCGCTCCGTTGGCTTTTCGCCGCTGAAGCGGCTCCTACATTTCATATACGAAGGCCGCCGCTCCTCTATGGAAAATCCCGGATACGCCCGTCGCCTGACCCTCATGGACGCCGCGCTCATCGTCGTCGGCGGCATCATCGGCGGCGGCATCTTCCTTAATCCGGGCATCGTCGCGCAGCGCACCGCCTCGGGCTGGGTCTTGCTCAGCCTGTGGGTGGCTGGCGGCCTGCTCACCCTGATTGGCTGCCTTTGCTACGCCGAACTCGGGGCGCGTCGCCCCGAAGCGGGTGGCAGCTATGTCTACCTGCGTGAGGCGTTCGGCAGGCTCGCCGGATTCCTGTTCGGCTGGACGATGCTGCTGGTGATCTACAGCGGCAGTGCCGCCGCCGTGGCCACCATCTTCGGTAGCTATGCGACCTCCGTCTTCGGCCTCTCCCCTGGCCTGGTCAAGCCACTCGCGGCAGGCGCCCTGGTCTTCGTCACCGGCATCAACCTGTTCGGCATCCGCTTCGGCGCCCAGGTACAGAACGTCTTCGCCATCCTCAAGCTGGCCGCCATCGCCGTGCTCGTCGTCACCGGGCTGGCCTTCGCCGGAGTCGGCACGACGCAGGCACTGGCCACCAGTCCTACCGCGGTCACCGGCTCGCTGGCCGGCGCCCTGCTGCCCGTGCTGTTCGCCTTCTCCGGCTTCAGCTATCTCAATAACCTCGCTGGCGAAGTGCGCGATCCGCAGCGCACCCTTCCCCGCGCCCTGGTCGTCGGCATGGTCGTGGTGATCGCCGCCTACGTGCTGGTGAATTACGCGTACCTTGCCGTCCTCGGCCACGACGGGCTGGCCAACAGCAACGCGCCCGCCGCCGACGTGATGAGCCGCGTGTTCGGCGCGCCGGGTGCGAAGCTGATCGCCATCGGCATCGCCATTTCCACCCTCGGCTTTTGCAACATCACCCTGGTCGCCGGTGCGCGCGTGCTGCAGGTGATGGGGCAGGACGGGCTGTTCTTCTCCAGCGTGGCACGCCTGCACCCGCGCTACCGCACCCCGAACATCGCGCTCATGATGCTTTCGGCGTGGGCGATCGTGTTGGTCCTGCTGGCCAATTACGGCCAATTGCTGGACTTCGCCACGTTCGGTGACTGGGCAGCGTATGCCGTCACCATTGCCACGCTGTTCTGGTACCGCCGACGCAGCAGCGAACGCCCGGTTTTTGCCACACCTGCCTATCCACTGCTACCCCTTCTGTTCCTCGTCGCGGTCATCGGTGTGGTCGTTGCTTACAGCCTGGACAAGCCGCTCAGCGCGGGTGTGGTCTGTCTCGTCGTCCTCGCCGGCCTGCCCGTATACGCCGTGTGGCGACGTCTGTTCAGTAAAGTGACTCGCTGAACAAGGGCACCGATGCCACAATGGCCCGGTTCAGCTGAGGAAAGCAGATGGCACAGCAAGGCCCGACGTCCCCCGTACCCGTCCCCAACAAGGATGCCAATCAACCGGCACCCAAGCCCGTACGTGAAGGCATCGACCTCATCGTCAACGACAAGCGCTATCGCCACACGGGCGAGGCGGGCATGCCCCTGCTCTGGTACCTGCGCGACGTGCTTCGCCTTACCGGCGCCAAATACGGCTGCGACCAGGGCGACTGCGGTTTCTGCACGGTGATCGTCGACGGCAAGGCCGTCGCCGCCTGCCAGACGAAAATGGAAAAAATGAGCGGCAAGCGCGTGACCACGGTCGAAGGCCTGGCCGGCGCTGACGGCAAGCTGCACCCGGTGCAGCAGGCCTGGATCGACGAAGACGCCATCATGTGTGGCTTCTGCCAGCCCGGCCAGATCATGGCCGCGGTGGACCTGCTCTCCCGCCAGAAGAATCCGTCGGACGCGGACATCGACAAGATCGGCAATCTCTGCCGGTGCGGCAGCTATGGCCGGATTCGCAAGGCGATCAAGCGCGCCGCGGGTACGATGAAGGACAAGGCATGAGCGGCGAAGTCCGTCTTTCCCGCCGCCGCTTCCTGAGGTATGCCGCCGGCACCGCGGGTGCGCTGGTCATCGGCATCGGCAGCGCCGAAGCGCTCGATCGCCCCACACCGGTTGCCCTCCTCGGCGATGCCTGGAGCCAGGTCGGCCCGTACCTGCG